>NZ_JBHXTQ010000072.1:0-45570 GCF_042677305.1 Kitasatospora sp. NPDC127121
GCGGACCGGGCCGCCCCACCGGTGCGGCGCGGGGACCTCGTCACTTCCTCGACGTGGTCCCGGCGCCGTGCCGCGCCTCGGTTCAGCGGCGGGCGGTGCGGGTGCGCCAGGGCAGTTCGACGGTGATGCTGCTCGGGCCGCCCTCCGGGCTCTGCACCAGGAGCACCCCGTCCACCGCGCGGATCCGCTCGGTCAGCCCGGCCAGGCCGCTGCCCGGGTAGGGGGCGGCGCCGCCCTTGCCGTCGTCCTGGACCAGCACCATCAGCTGGTTGTCGGAGCGCCAGACGTCGACCGAGGCGGTGCGGGCGCCGGCGTGCTTGGAGACGTTGGTCAGCAGCTCGCTGACGGTGAAGTACGCGATGCCCTCGACCGCCGAGTCCGGGCGCTCGGCCTGGCCGTCCGGCCCCTTCAGGTCGACGTTCACCTTGACCCCGCCGGGGACGGTGCAGCGGGCGGCGACCGAGGACAGGGCCGCGTCCAGGCCGCGGTCGGTGAGCACCGCCGGGTGGATGCCCCGGGCCAGGTCGCGCAGCTCCTGGAGGGCCAGCTTCACCTCGCCGTGCGCGTTGTCGACCATCTTCGTGGCGGCCACCACGTCGTCCTCGGTCTCGACCTCGCGCAGCCGCTCCTTGGCCATGCCCAGGTCCATGGCCAGCGCGACCAGGCGGGCCTGGGCGCCGTCGTGCAGGTCGCGCTCGATCCGGCGCAGGTCGGCGGCGGCGGTGTCGACCACCGTGCCGCGGTCGTCCTCCAGCTCGCGCACCCGCTCGGCCAGGGCGCCCGGGAAGAGCAGCGACTCGACCAGGATCCGGTCGACCGCCGCCAGCGCCCGGATCACCCAGGGCAGCACCGGCCACATCACGGTGACCGCGACCAGGGCCACCGTGAAGCTCAGGATGCCCCAGGGCAGCATCAGCACGTTGTAGAGCGCCGAGCGCCAGTTCAGCAGGTCGGTCAGGTGGGCGATGGTGAAGCCCACCACCCCCGGCCGGCGCTGCTGCACCGGCTCCGGCTCGTGGATCGCGGAGTCGTACGCCGCGCGGGCCCGCCAGCGGCCCAGCCCGCCCAGGGCGCGGGAGACGGCCAGCCCGCCGGCCAGCAGCGGCAGGCCGACCACGGTGATCGACATCCCCAGGCCGGCCGTGAGCGTGATGGCGGTGAGCGTGAAGCCGGCGACGCCGAGCGGCAGGTTGAGCAGCAGCTGGCCGACCTGCCGCCACATCTGCGCGCCGTACAGCGGCGAGCGGACCATCTGAGCGTCCTGCTCCTTGATGGCATCCACGGTGCGGCGGTGCAGCGGCTTCATCTGGATCTACCGTCCCTCTTGGTCGAGCTGGTGGAGCAAGCTTCCCGAACCCGGGGCGGGAGATGCCATGGGGGTGATACATCTTCCGGGACGGGGGTTATCCCTACCCCCGTCCTGGTCGTCGGGCCACTGCCCGGTGCTCGCGGGAGTGTCCACCGGACGTCTTGCGGAGCGGGCAGGGTTCGGGCGGAGCGGAGCCGTCCCCTTAGACTCACGCATTGGCCATGGTTATGACCGTGCGAGGAAACGTCGTAGAACTGCCTTGAGGGGCTGTTCACGGCCGAGGTGGAGGGCGAAGGCATGGAGGGGCAGCATGCGGCTGCCGTCGCGGCCGACCCGGCGGTCGGCGGCGGCTACTTCGACGCGTACGCCGCGATGGGCCTGCTGGCCGTCGTCGGGGTGCTCTTCGTCGCCGCGGCGTTCACGGCCAACCGCCTGCTGCGGCCGGTGGTGTACTCGCCCGAGAAACTCCTCGCCTACGAGTGCGGGGTGGACCCGGTGGGCGAGGACTGGGCGCACACCCAGATCCGCTACTACGTGTACGCCTTCCTGTACGTGATCTTCGCGGTCGACGCGATCTACCTGTTCCCGTGGGCGACGGTCTTCGCCACCGCCGGGTACGGCGCCGGAACGCTGATCGAGATGTTCCTCTTCATCGGCTTCCTCACGGTCGGCCTGCTCTACGCCTGGAAGAAGGGCGTTCTGGAATGGACGTGACGCACACCCACTCGCACGGCGCCCAGGGCGGGCCGGTCCCACTCGGCCTCCCGGACCCGTCGCGCCCCGGCGCCGTCGAGCGCCGTGGCATCGGCCCGCTGGCCCGGCTCGCGCCCGACCCGGTCAAGGTCGTGCTCAACTGGGGCCGCCGCTACAGCCTCTGGTGCTTCAACTTCGGCCTGGCCTGCTGCGCGATCGAGTTCATCGCCGCGTCCATGGCCAAACACGACTTCATCCGGATGGGTGTCATTCCGTTCGCGCCCGGACCCCGTCAGGCCGACCTGATGATCGTCTCGGGGACGGTGACCGACAAGATGGCGCCCGCCGTCAAACGCCTCTACGAGCAGATGCCCGAGCCGAAGTACGTCATCTCCTTCGGCGCCTGCTCCAACTCCGGCGGCCCGTACTGGGACTCCTACTCGGTGACCAAGGGCGTGGACCAGATCATCCCGGTCGACGTCTACGTGCCCGGCTGCCCGCCCCGGCCCGAGGCGCTGCTCCAGGGCATCCTCAAGCTCCAGGAGAAGATCGCCGCCGAGTCGCTGCCCGACCGCTACACCGCGCCCGCGGCGGCGCTGCGCCGCCCGCTGGTGACGGGGCCTTCGACCGAGGGAGGGGCCTCATGACTTCCGCCGAGCAGTACGCGGCGTCGGTCGGGGAGTGGGCGACCGGCGCCGAGGCATACGGGCTGGTCACCGTCGACGTCCCCGCCGAGCACTGGATCGAGGCGCTCACCAACGCCCGCGACGCGCTCGGCCTGGGCTACTTCGACTGGCTGAGCGCCGTCGACGAACTGGCCGAGGGCTTCTCCGTGGTCGCCCACCTCGCCTCCGCCGACGCCCCGGGCGTGCTGCGCCACCTGGCGCTGCGCACCCGGGTGCCGCGGGACAAGGCCGCGCTGCCCACCGCCGTACCGGTCTACGCGGGCGCCGCCTGGCACGAGCGTGAGACCCACGAGATGTTCGGCATCGACTTCCCCGGACACCCCTACCTCGCCACCCTGCTGCTGCCGGACGGCTTCGAGGGGTACCCGCTGCGCAAGGAGTTCGTGCTCGCGGCCCGGGTCGCCAAGGCCTGGCCGGGAGCCAAGGAGCCGGGCGAGTCGGACCACGGCGACGGGCCCGCCCGCCGCAAGATGCAGCCGGCCGGGGTGCCGGACCCGAACGAGTGGGGGCCGCTGAAGGGCACCCTGCCGCCGGTCGCCGAGCGGCCCGCGCGTGGTGCGCGGGCGGCGGGCGCGGCCGGGCGGACGCCCCGGGCTGCTGGTGCTGCTGGCGCTGCTGGGGCCGGTGCTGCTGCCGGTGCCGAGGGCGCGGCGGCGGTGCGGGCGGACCGGCCTCGGCGGACCAGGACGGTGGCGGAGGGGTCGGCGAGTCAGGCGGGAGCCGAGGCTGCTGGTGCCGTTACTCCGGACGCTGCTTCGGCTGCTGGTGAGGCTGCTGGTGAGGCTGCTGCTCCGACCGCTGGTTCGGCTGCTGCTTCGGCCGCTGGCGAGGCGGTGCCCGTGGTGCGGGCGGACCGGCCGCGTCGGGTCAGGTCGGTGTCCGACGGCTCGGTCAGTCAGGCTGCGGAGCCGGCGCCCGCCGAGGCTGCCGAGGCCGCTGCGCCTGCCGAGCCGAAGGCCGAGGGCTCGGCGTCGCCGCGGACCCGGTCCTCGGACGCGCCCTGGCACAACCCGGTGCCCGCGCACGACGAGCCCGCGAAGCCCGCCGAGGCGAAGGCACCGGCCGAGCCCGCGAAGCCTGTGGAGAAGCCTGCGGAGGAGCCTGCCGAGGAGCAGTCGCCCGTCGAGCCGGCGAAGCCCGCCGCGCCCGCGGGTGAGCAGGACGAGACGTCGGCCGGACCGGCCGGCCAGGACGGAGACGGCGCGTGAACCTGCTCGACACGGTGCTGCGCTGCGTCGCCACCCTGGTCGTCTTCCTCACCCTCCCGCTGGTCATCGGCCAGACCGAGCACAAGGTCATGGCGCACATGCAGGGCCGACTCGGCCCGATGTACGCGGGCGGCTTCCACGGCTGGGCGCAGCTCGTCGCGGACGGCGTGAAGTTCGCGCAGAAGGAGGACATCGTCCCGGCCGGGGCGGACCGCCGGATCTTCCAGCTGGCGCCCGCCGTCTCGCTGCTGCCGTACCTCTTCGTGCTGCTGGCGATCCCGGTCGGCCCGAACGGCTTCGTCGGCCAGGCGATCGACGCCGGCCTGTTCTTCGTGCTGGCCGTGATGGGCGTCGGCGTGATCGGCAAGCTGATGGCCGGCTGGGCCTCGGCGAACAAGTTCTCGCTGCTCGGCGGCCTGCGCACGGCCGCGCAGCTGATGTCGTACGAGCTGCCGATGGTGCTGGCGGCGGCCTCGGTGGCGATGGCCGCCGGCACGCTCTCGCTGCCCGGGATCGTGGACGCCTGGGAGTGGTACTGGCTGCCCTGGCAGCTCATCGGCGCGTTCGTGTTCTTCACGGCCGGCCTGGCCGAGCTCCAGCGCCCGCCGTTCGACATGCCGGTCGCCGACTCGGAGATCATCTTCGGCGCGTACACCGAGTACACGGGCCTGCGCTTCGCGCTGTTCCTGCTGTCCGAGTACGCGGGCATCCTGGTGGTGTCGGCGCTGACCGCGGTGCTCTTCCTGGGCGGCTGGCACGGCCCGCTGGCGGACCAGCTCGGCTGGCTCTGGATGATCCTGAAGACCTTCGCGTTGGCCTTCGTGGTCATCTGGCTGCGGGTCACCTACCCGCGTCTGCGCGAGGACCAGCTGATGCGCTTCGCGTGGACCGTGCTGATCCCGCTCGCCCTCGTCCAGCTGGCCCTGACCGGCGTCATCAAGGTGGCGATCTCATGAGTTTTCCCGGTGCCGGCCTGGCCAAGGGCCTGGCCGTGACCCTGCGGACGATGACGAAGAAGACCGTCACCGCGCAGTACCCCGACGTGCAGCCGGTGCTGCCGCCGCGTTCGCGCGGCGTCATCGCGCTGCTGGAGGAGAACTGCACGGTGTGCATGCTCTGCGCGCGCGAGTGCCCGGACTGGTGCATCTACATCGACTCCCACAAGGAGACGCTGCCGGCCGCCGAGCCGAACGCGCGGGCCCGCACCCGCAACGTGCTGGACCGGTTCGCCATCGACTTCTCGCTCTGCATGTACTGCGGGATCTGCATCGAGGTGTGCCCCTTCGACGCGCTGTTCTGGTCGCCCGAGTTCGAGTACGCCGAGACCGACATCCTGGAGCTGACCCACGAGCGGGACAAGCTCCGCGAGTGGATGTGGACCGTCCCGGCGCCGCCGGCGCTGGACCCGGCGGCCGAGGAGCCCAAGGAGATCACCACCGCGCGCAAGACGGCGGACAAGCTGGCCGCCGCCGCAGCGGCCGCAGCGGCTGCCTCGGCGGCCTCGGATGAGGGGGAGGCCCAGTGAGCGCCGCCACCCTGCTCGTGGCGACCGGCTCGCTGGAGCCGGCCGCCCGTTCGTTCCTGTCCCCGACCGGGGTGGAGATCGTCTTCCTGCTGGTCGGCATCGCCGTGCTCGGCTCGGCCGTGGTCGCCGTCAGCACCAAACAACTGGTGCACGCCGCGCTCTGGCTGGTGGTCGCGCTGGGCGGGCTGGCGGTGGAGTTCCTGCTGCTCACCGCCGAGTTCATCGCCTGGGTGCAGGTGCTGATCTACCTCGGCTCGGTGATCGTCCTGGTGCTGTTCGGGCTGATGCTCACCAAGGCGCCGATCGGGCGCTCGCCGGACGCCGACTCCAAGAACCGCTGGGTGGCCCTGGTCGTGGCGCTCGCCTCGGCCGGGACGCTGGTGACGCTGGTCGTCGACGCCTTCCGGACCTCCTGGATCGACCTCGGCGCGGGGGGCGGCTCGGCCGCCGTCACCGGGGCGAGCCTGTTCCGCCACTGGGTGCTGCCCTTCGAGGCCCTCTCCGTGCTGCTGCTGGCGGCGCTGGTCGGCGCGATCGTGCTGTCGCGCGGCTCGACGCGGCGGGTGCCGCCGCCCCGGGCGGGCCGGCTGCGCGCCGGCCGGCCGGTGGGCTCGAACGGGACCGTCGCCGCCACCGTGCCCCGGCCGGCGCCGGAGAACCCGGCGGCCCCGAAGGCCGCAGAGGCTGCGCCGTCCGCGCCGTCCGCGCCGTCCGCGCCGTCCGCGCCGTCCGCGCCGTCCGCGCCGTCCGCGCCGTCCGCGCCGTCCGCGCCGTCCGCGTCGGAGGAGAGCTGATGCACCTCGCCTACCCCGTCGTCCTCGCCGCGCTGCTGTTCAGCATCGGCGTGTACGGCGTGCTCGCCCGGCGCAACGCCGTCCTGGTCCTGATGTCCGTCGAGCTGATGCTCAACGCCGTCAACCTCAACCTGGTCGCCTTCGACACCTGGCTGCGCGACTCGCTGCACGCCGGCCAGGCACTCACCCTGTTCACCATCACCGTCGCCGCCGCCGAGATCGGGCTGGGGCTCGCCATCGTCCTGCTGCTGTTCCGGGCCCGGGGCACCGCGGACATCGACCGGGCCACCGCGCTCGGCGATCCGGCGGAGCCGCTCGCCGAGGAGACGCCGGCCGGAGCCGAGGCGCTGAAGGGCCAGGCCGCCGCATGAACCTCGCCCTGCCCGCCCTCGTCCCCGCGCTGCCCGCACTCGGGGCCGCCGCGACCTTGGCCGTCGGCAAGAAGGCGCCCGGCCTGGCCCGGCCGCTGGCCATCGTGCCGGTCGCCGTCTCGGCCGTGCTCGCCCTGGTCGTCGCCCTCCAGCTCGGCACCGGCCAGGTGCTGGACGCCGCCACCCGGCTCACCCCCACCGGTGGCCCGGACATCGCGCTCGCCCTCCACCTGGACGGCTTCAGCTCGCTGATCTCCGTGTTGGTCGGCCTGGTCGCCACCTGCGTGCAGGTCTACTCGACCGCGTACCTCAGGAAGGACCCGCGCTACCCGTCGTACGCCGCGCTGGTCTCGCTGTTCACCGCGGCGATGTTCCTGGTGGTCTACTCGGGCGACCTGATCGTGCTGCTGGTCGGCTGGGAGGTCATGGGCATCTGCTCGTACTTCCTGATCGGCCACCACTGGGAGACCGAGGACGCCCGCTCGGCCTCGCTGAAGGCCTTCCTGGTCACCAAGCTCGGCGACGTGCCGTTCCTGTTCGGGATCTTCCTGCTCGGCGCGGACGCCGGCAGCTTCCGGATCCCCGACGTGCTGGCCGCCGCGACCGACGGGCGGCTCGGCCACCCGACGCTGATCGCCCTGCTGCTGCTCGCCGGGGTGGCCGGCAAGAGCGCGCAGTTCCCGCTGCACACCTGGCTCCCGGACGCCATGGCCGGCCCGACGCCGGTCTCCGCGCTGATCCACGCCGCCACCATGGTCGCGGCCGGCATCTACCTGGTCGCCCGGCTGCTGCCGGTGTTCCTGCTGTCGGGCGCGGCGCTGGTCGTGCTGGCCGTGATGGCCGCCGTGACGATGATCGGCTCGGCGCTCTGCGCGCTCGCCCAGGACGACCTCAAACGGGTGCTCGCCTACTCCACCGTCGGCCAGCTCGGCTACATGGCCGGGGCGCTGGCCACCGGCGACCGCGAGGCCTCCGTCTTCCACCTGGTCAGCCACGGCGCCTTCAAGGCGCTGCTGTTCCTGGCCGCCGGTGTGGTGATCCACGCCGCGCACACCAACTCGATCTCCGCGATGTCCCGGATCCCCGGGCTGCGCAAGCGCGTCCCGGACGCCTACTGGACGATGGGCATCGCGCTCGTCGCCCTGGTCGGGCTGCCGCCGTTCTCCGGTTTCTTCAGCAAGGAGGCGGTGCTGACCGCCGCCGAGCATGCCGCCAACGGCGAGGCGCTCACCAACGGGCTCGGCCCGGCCTCGGCCGTGCCGGAGGCCGCCGGGTGGATCGTGCTGATCTCCGCCGGACTCACCGCGCTGCTCACCGCCGCGTACGCGACCCGGCTCTTCCTGGTCAGCTTCCACAGCCCGCAGGCTGCCGGGGCGCAGGCTGGCGGGGCGTCGCAGGCCGCAGTGCCGCAGGCCGTGGCGTCTGCGGCCGGGCACGAGGCGGACGCGCCGTACTCGCCCGAGCTCGACGAGGCCGACCCGGCCACCGCCGAGCCGCCCGCGATGCGCTGGCCGCTCTGGGTGCTGGCGATCCCGACCATGGGCTTCGGCGTCGCCGGCCTGCGCTCGGACTGGCTGCCCGCGCTGCTGGACGGCGGCTCGCTGCGCCCCTCGGCCGTCACCGCCGTCATCGGCACCGGGCTCGCCGTGGTCGGCGTGCTCGCGGCGTACGGCGCCTGGCGCTCGGCGACCGCGCGGCTGGCCACCGGCCGCCCGGCCCCGGCCGACGCCGGCCGGGTGCCCGAGCAGGCCGGAGCTCCGATCGCCGAGGTGATCGTCGCCGACCCCGGGCGCACCCTGCTCGGCCCGCTGTTCGGCCCGGCCCGGCACGGCTTCGGCGTCGACCGGCTGTACCACGCGCTGTTCGTCCGCCCGGTGACCGCCGCCGCCCGGCTGGTCCGCTTCCTCGACCGCGAGGTCGTCGAGACCTACGTGCGTGGCAGCGGGGCCGGCGCCAACCTGCTCGGCCGGGCCGTCCGGCTCGCGCAGACCGGCAACGCGCAGACCTACCTCAGCGCGCTGCTCGCCGGCGTCGTCCTGCTGGCCGTCCTGGTGGCGGTGTAGCGGATGCCGTACCCCCTCTCCCCGGTTCTCCCGATTCCGACCGCCGCCCGTAGGAGCCCCCGATGAACGCAGTCCTCATCGCCCTCCTGGTGCTGCCGCTGCTCGGCGCCGCGCTCACCCTGGCGCCGGTGTTCGGCCGGGAGCCGGCCGCCGCCGACCGGCGGGCGCTGCGGCTGAACAGCGTCGTCACCGGCGCGGTGCTGCTGCTCACCGTCGCCTTGGCGGCCGGTTTCGACCACGATGAGCCCGCCCGGATGCAGGCCACCACCGACGTGTCCTGGATCCCGGCCCTCAACGTGCGCCTCCACCTCGGCGTGGACGGCATCTCGCTGCCGCTGATCGTGCTGACCGCACTGCTCACCTTCCTCTGCGCGCTGTACTCGGAGAAGCGGCTGCCGGGTGGGGACAGCGTGCCGTCGGCGAAGGCCTTCGTCGGGTTGTTCCTCCTCCTCGAAGTCGGCATGCTCGCCACCTTCGCGGTGCTGGACCTCCTGCTCTTCTTCCTGGCCTTCGAGATCGTGCTGATCCCGATGTACTTCCTGATCGCCCGCTGGGGGAGCGGGGCGAAGGCCCCGGCCGCCAACCGGTTCATCCTGTACACGCTGCTCGGCTCGGCCGTGATGCTGCTCGGCTTCCTGCTGATCGGCAGCAAGGCCGGCACCTTCGACATGCAGGCCCTGGCCGCCGCGCACGGCAACGGCCTGAGCCACACCACCCAGGTGATCGCCGCCCTGGCGATCATGGTCGGGCTCGCGGTCAAGGCCCCCGCCTGGCCGCTGCACAGCTGGCTCCCGGACGCGCACACCGCCGCCCCGACGGTCGGCTCGGTGCTGCTCGCCGGCGTGCTGCTGAAGATGGGCACGTACGGTCTGGTCCGCGTCCTCCTCCCGGTCGTGCCCGACGGCACCGCGACGCTCGCCCCCTACCTGGGCGCGTTCGCCGCCGTCGGCATCGTCTACGGATCACTGGCCTGTCTGGCGCTGGCCCGCCCCGGCGCCAAGGGCGACCTCAAGCGCCTGATCGCGTACTCCTCCGTCGGCCACATGGGCTTCGTGCTGCTGGGCATCGCCTCCCTCACTCCGGTGGGCGTCAACGGCGCGCTGTTCGCCAACATCGCCCACGGTCTGATCACCGGTCTGCTGTTCTTCCTCGTCGGCGCCCTCAAGGACCGCTACGGCACGGCGGACCTCGACACCCTCTCCGGTGCCACCGGCGCCGCCCTGTACGGCCGCGCCCCGCGGATCGGCGCGCTGCTCGCCTTCGCCGCCGTGGCCAGCCTCGGCCTGCCCGGCCTGGCCGGCTTCTGGGGCGAGCTGCTCGCCATGTTCGGCGCGTTCGACCCGGCCGACGGCCTGTCGCGCCCCGCGTTCGTCACCTACATGGTCCTGGCCGGTCTCGGCACCCTCCTCACCGCCGCCTACCTGCTGATCGTGGTCAAGCGCGTCTGCATGGGCGACCCCCAGCAGCCCGCCCCGGTGGACCAGGTCGCCGACCTGCGCCCGTACGAGGCCGTCAGCTGGACGCCGCTGGCCGCCCTCACCCTGCTCGCCGGCCTCTGGCCCGCGCTCCTGCTCGGCCTCTCCGACCCCGCCGTCAAGCACCTCCTCGGGGGTGGCTGACCGTGCTCGGAGCCCAGATCGCCGCACTCGGACCTCACTCCACGGGGCAGCACACTGTGACCTCCCTCGCCGTAGCCAACCCGGGCAGCCTGATCCAGTCCGTGGACTGGGTGGCGATCGCGCCCCCGCTGATCGCCGCGGTGGCCGCCCTCGCCGTCCTGCTCACCGACCTGTTCCTGCCCGAGCGGCACCGGAAGTGGCTCGGCCGCCTCGCCGCGGCCGGACTCGCCCTCGCCCTCATCGCACTCCTCCCCCTCACCGGGGGATCACCCCAGGCGACCTTCTGTGTGCAGAACGTAGCAGGGGGGTCTGACAATGCGGGCTGCTCGTACGTCGCCGACCACTTCGCCCTGGTGTTCCAGCTGCTCGCCCTCGGCGGCGCGCTGATCGCCGCCCTGCTCTCCGCGCACACCGTCGAGGAGGAGAAGCTGCCCGGCGGCGAGTACTGGTTCCTGCTGCTCTCCAGCGCCACCGGCGCCGCGCTGCTGCCCGCCTCCCGCGACCTCGCCACCATGGTGATCGCGCTGGAGGTCGCCTCGCTGCCCGCCTTCGCGCTGGTCGCGCTGCGCCGGGACGGCCGGGGCGCCGAGGCCGCGCTCAAGTTCTTCGTCTCCTCCGTCACCGCCACGGCCGTGATGCTGCTCGGCGTCGGCTTCGTCTACGCGGCCAGCGGCAGCCTGCACCTCGGCGCCGTCGCCCAGGGCCTGGAACACGCCCCCGGGCAGCTCAAGCCGCTGGCCGAGGCGGGCGCCGTGCTGACCCTGGTCGGGTTCGCCTTCAAGGTCGCCGCCGTCCCGTTCCACTTCTGGGTGCCCGACACCTACATCGGCGCCCCGCTGCCGGTGGCCGGCTACCTCTCGGTGGTCGGCAAGGCGGCCGGCCTGTCCGGCCTCGCGCTCGCCACCACCATCGCCTTCCGCCCGTACGCGCACACCTGGGGCCTGGCGCTCGCCGTGCTGGCCGCCGTCACCATGACGGTGGGCAACGTCGGCGCGCTGCGCCAGCGCTTCGACACCCGCTACAGCGCGGTGCGGCTGCTCGCCTGGTCGTCCGTCGGCCAGGCCGGCTACCTGCTGGTGCCGCTCGCCGCCGCCGGTTACGCGCCCACCGGGGTCGACCCGCTCGGCGCCACCGCCGCGTACGCGCTGATCTACGGCGTGGTGAACCTCGGCGCGTTCGGCGTGGTCGCGGCGGTCGGCCGCCGGGCCGGGACCAGCGTGGACGACTTCCGCGGCCTGTTCGCCCGGCGCCGCTGGACGGCCCTCGCGCTCGCCTTCTTCCTGCTCTGCCTGGCCGGGCTGCCCCCGGGCGTGATCGGCCTGTTCGGCAAGGTCGTGGTGTTCCGCGCGGCCGTCGACGCGGGGCTGGGCTGGCTGGCCGTCGTGATGGCCGCCAACGTGGTCGTCGCGCTGTACTACTACCTGCTCTGGACGACCCGGCTGTTCGCCCCGGCGCCGGGTGCCGAGGAAGGTGCCGCGCCGGGCGCCGCACCGGTCGGCGAGGCCGGGGCCGAAGGCCGGCTGCCGGTCACCCTGACCGCCACGCTGGGGCTCACCGCCTCGGTGGCCGTGGTCCTCTCCTTCGCTCCGCAGCTGGTCCTCCAGGTCGCCGGCGGAAGCCTGTTCTGAGCGCGCACCCGCCCGTCCGGCCGTCGCGGTCCGGCCCGGCGGGGTGCCGCGGCGGTGTCACGCCGGTCACAAGGGAACAAGGCCCGGGCCCCCACCCGTTGACCGGGCAAGAGGGACGAGGCAGAAAGGGCTTCCCCACCGCACCATTGGAGGGCCTGACGTGCACCGCCGGCACAACGGACTGAGGACCGCCGTCCTGCTCGGCGGCCTCTCGGCGCTCATCTTGGTGATCGGCGGATTCTTCGGCCGAACCGGCTTGGTGATCGCCCTGCTGGTCGCCCTCGGCACCAACGCCTACGCCTACTGGAACAGTGACAAGCTCGCGCTGCGGGCCATGCGGGCCCGGCCGGTCAGCGAGATCGAGGCGCCACGGCTCTACCGGATCGTCCGCGAGCTCTCCACCGCGGCCCGCCAGCCGATGCCGCGCCTCTACATCTCCCCGACCCCCGCGCCGAACGCCTTCGCCACCGGCCGCAACCCGCGCAACGCGGCCGTCTGCTGCACCGACGGCATCCTGCAGCTGCTGGACGAACGCGAGCTGCGGGGCGTGCTCGGGCACGAGCTGAGCCACGTCTACAACCGGGACATCCTGATCTCCTCGGTCGCCGGGGCGCTCGCCTCGGTGGTGATGTTCCTGGTGAACTTCGCCTGGCTGATCCCCTTCGGCCGCGGCGACGACGACGACGGGCCCGGCCTCTTCGGCATGCTCGCCATCATGATCCTCGGCCCGCTGGCGGCCGGGCTCATCCAGCTGGCCGTCAGCCGCTCCCGCGAGTACCAGGCCGATGCCGACGGCGCCCGGATCACCGGCGACCCGCTCGCCCTGGCCGGCGCCCTGCGCAAGCTCGACGCCGGCACCCGCAGGCTGCCCCTCCCGCCGGAGCCGCAGATCCAGACCGCCAGCCACATGATGATCGCCAGCCCGTTCCGCCCCGGCGAGGCCGGCGCCCGGCTCTTCTCCACCCACCCGCCGATGGCGGAGCGCATCGCCCGGCTGGAGCGGATGGCGGGCTACGGGCGCTGAGGCCTGCTCCGGGCGCTGAGGCCTGCTCCGCGTGGGGCCGGAGGTCAGGCCGGCAGGTCCTCGTAGGCCCGGCGGAGGCGGTGGATCCCCTCGACGGCGTGCGCGGAGCTCTCGGCGGCGGCGTAGCTGAGGCGCAGGTGCGGGGCCGGGGGTTCGGCGGCGTGGTACGGGCGGCCGGGGGTGACCTGGACGCCGGCGCGCAGGGCGGCGGCGGTGAGGGCGGCGTCGTCGACGCCGTCCGGGAGCCGCAGCCACAGGTGGTAGCCGCCGGGCCGGTAGACGCCGAGCAGGCCGGGGAGTTCGCGGTGCAGGGCGGCGACGGTGGCGGTGCGGCGGGTCCGCAGTTCCGCCCCGAGGGCGCGCAGGTGGCGGGCCCAGCCGGGGTCGGCGACCAGTTCCAGCGTCGCCTCCTGGAGCGGCCGGGGCACGAAGAAGCTGTCCACCACCTGGGTGGCCCGGAGCCGGGCCAGGGCCGGGCCGCGCGCGGTGAGCGCGCCGACCCGCAGGTTGGGCGAGGCGGCCTTGGTCAGCGACCGCAGGTGCACCACGACCCCGTCCTGGTCGTCGGCGGCGAGCGGGCGCGGCAGCGCGGGGGCGTCCGCGTGGACGAGCAGGCGGGCGAAGTCGTCCTCGACGACGAACGCGCCGGCCGCCCGGGCGATCCGCAGCACCTCGGAGCGCCGGGTGGGTGAGAGCACCGCGCCGGTCGGGTTCTGGAACAGCGGCTGGCAGACGAAGACCCGCGCCCGGGTGGCCTCGAAGGCGTCGGCCAGCAGGTCGGTGCGCACGCCGTCGGCGTCGACCGGGACGGGGACGGGCCGCAGCCCGGCCGCGCGGACGACCGCCAGGATGCCCGAGTAGGTCGGCGACTCCACCAGGACGGGCGCGCCGGGCGCGGCGAGCGAGCGCATGGCCACGGTGAGCCCGCCCTGCCCGCCGGAGGTGATCAGGACGTCCCCGGCGCCGATCGGCCCGCCGGTGCCGCCGATGTCGCGGGCGAACCAGCCGCGCAACTCGGTGAGGCCGTCGGTGGGCGGCCGGTTCCAGGCGCCCGGGCGCCGGCCGGCCCGGGCGAGGGCGGTGGCCAGCAGGCGTTCGGGCAGCAGCGAGGCGTGCGGGTAGCCGCTGTTGAGGTCGATGACGTCGGGCGGGGGCACGCGGAGGGTGGCGAACACCGGGGCGGCCAGCAGGTCGCGGGGGTCGGAGTCGGCGCTGAGCGCGACCTCCTGCCAGGAGAGGTCGCCGGGACGGGTGGCGGGCGCGGCGGTGCCGGCCGGGCGCCCGGCGAAGGCCGCCGCGCGGAACACCCCGGCGCCCGGCCGGGAGACCACCAGGCCCTCGGCCGCGAGGACCGCGATGGCCCGGGAGACCGTCACCGGGCTGACCTGATGGCGCTCCACCAGCACCCGGCTGGAGGGCAGCTTTCGCCCCTCCGGGTAGCGCTCGACCTCCCGCCGCAGCCTGTCGGCGAGTTCGGTCACACTGCTACGCTCATTCATGACGGCACAAGATAGCGCTACCCGCCCGTCGGCGGTAGCACCGCGAAGCCCCGCCTCCGGCACCGCCCTGGCCGCCCTCGGGGTGGCCTCCTTCTCCCTCAGCTTCCCCGCCACCGCGTGGGCCCTGGAGGGCTTCGGCCCGTGGACCGCGACCGGGCTGCGCGGCGCCCTGGCGGGAGTGCTGGCCGCGCTCTACCTGGTGGCCGTCGGCGCCCCGCTGCCGAAGCGGCGGCACTGGCCCGCCCTGCTGGTGGTGTCGGGCGGCTGCGTGCTGGGCTTCCCGCTGCTGACCACGCTCGCCCTGCGGACCTCCTCGACGGCCCACTCGGCGGTGGTCATCGGCGTCCTGCCGCTGGCCACCGCGGTGTGCGCGGCGCTGCGCACCGGCCGTCGGCCGTCCCGGGCGTTCTGGGCGGCGGCGGTGGCGGGGGCGGCGGCCGTCCTCGGCTTCACCCTGCTGCAGAGCCACGGTCGGCCGACCGTCGCGGACCTGCTCCTGTTCGTCGGGGTGGCGATCTGCGCGGCCGGGTACGCGGAGGGCGGGCGGCTCTCCCGGGACCTGCCGGGAGCCCAGGTGATCGCCTGGGCGGTGGTGGCCGCGCTGCCGGTGACGCTGCTGACCGCGGCCCTCGCGCTGCCCGCCGAGCCGGTCCACCTCGGGGCGAAGGCGCTGACCGGGCTGGCGTACACGGCGGCGGTGTCGCAGTTCGGCGGGTTCGTGCTCTGGTACCGGGGGATGGCGGAGATCGGGGTGCCGCGGGCCAGCCAACTGCAGCTCGCGCAGCCGCTGTTGACGCTGGTCTGGTCGGTGCTGCTGCTGGGCGAGGACCTGCCGGCGGCCGCACCCGTCACGGCGGTGGTGGTGCTGGTCTGCATCGCGGTCACCCAGCGGGCCCGGACCTGAGACGGGTCCGGGCCTGAGGCGGGTCCGGACCTGAGACGGGTCCGGGCGCGCGGACCACCGGGGCGTCAGAGCGTGGTGCCCTCCTGGGGGCGGTAGACGCAGAGCGCGCAGATGATGAAGACGTCCAGTGCGATCACCACGAGCGACCAGAGCGGGAAGTACGGCAGGACCAGGAAGCTGTCGAGGGCACTCAGCGAGGTGAAGAAGATACCGGCGTAGCGGGCCCAGGCGGCGCCCTTGAGCAGGAACGCGCCGGTCACCGCGACCAGCACGCCGACGACGATGTGGACCCAGCCCCAGCCGGTGAGGTCGAACCGGAAGACGTAGCGGGGGGTGTGGACGAAGAGGTCGTCGTTGGAGACCGCCATGATGCCCCGGAGGGCCTCCATGATGCCGTTGATCAGCATCAGCACACCGGCGAACATCACCAGGCCGGGCGCCCAGTCGCGGAACTCGTTGCCCGGCGTCGGCTGCGGTGTGCCGGGGGTGGTGCGCCAGGTCTGCCCGGGCTGTTCGGGGCCGGTGCGCGGGGGCTGCCCGGGTTGCTCGGGGCCGGTACGCGGGGGCTGCTCCGGCTGCGCGGGGTCGGGCGACGGGCTGCTCATGGACTCCTCCAGGGGCCGAACAGGCCTACGGGCGGACCGTACGGACTTCGACCGTCCGCCGGGCCGGGGCGCTAGGCAACCGGGCCGGGGCCGTTCGAGCGACGCGTCGAGGGCGGTGGAGGCGGGAAGCCCGGCGCGAACCGGTTCGCGCCGGGCCCGCGCTCGTTAGGATGAACGCGTGCCCCGCCGGCTACGGGGCGCGACATCCGGAGGGAGTGGGCCGTCATGGCAGACGAGAGGCACGCCTCGGCGGCCGCGGAAGCGCCCGTCAGACGGCGCGGCCAGGGCGAGTTGGAGGCACAGGTGCTCGCTGTGCTCCAGCAGGCGCCCGGCCCGGCCACCGCGGGGTGGGTCCAGGAGCGCCTGGAGGGCGACCTGGCGTACACCACCGTGATGACCATCCTGTCCCGGCTGCATGCCAAGAGCGCCGTCTCGCGGTCCCGTTCGGGCCGCTCCTACCTGTGGCAGGCCTCCTCCGACGCGGCCGGGCTGGCGGCCCTGCGGATGCGCCGGATGCTCGACGGAGAAGCGGACCGGGACGCCGTCCTGGCCAGCTTCGTGAGCGCGCTGCTCCCGCACGACGAGGACCTGCTGCGGGCGCTGCTGGACGCCGCGTCCGTCGATCCGGCAGCGGCCGACCGTGAGAGCTGACCCGTGGGCTTCTTCGTCTTCCTCCCGCTCATCCTGCCGCTGACCGCGGTGCCGATCGCGCGTCTCACCGAGCAGCACCTGCACCCGCGCGGTGCGGCCCGGTTGATGACCGTGATCAGCGCGGTGATGGCGGTGTGCAGTGTGCTCTGCCTCGGCCTGATCGGCGTGGTGGGCACCGCGCAGATCCCCGGCAACCCGCTGCCGGACAGCTGGTCCGACCCGGAGGTGCGGGCCGCGCTGCCGTACCACGAGACGTTCGGGACGGCCGCGATGTGGCTGCTGGTCCTGGTGGCCGCGGCCTGTGTCCGGACGGTCGGCCGGCACCTGCGGGTGCGCTCCCGGGCCCGGCGGGCGCTGACCGGGCTGCCGGCGGGGCCGGAGTCGGCCGGCGACCTCGCGGTGCTGCCGGACCGCAGCCCGTACGCGTACGCGCTGCCCGGTTCGCCGGGGCGGGTGGTGGTCTCCACCGGGATGCTGGCCGGGCTGCCCGAGGACGAGCGGGAGGCGCTGCTCGCGCACGAGCGGGCACACCTGCGCCACCGCCACCACCGGTACCTGCTGACCACCCAACTGGCCGCCTGCGTCAATCCGTTCCTGCGGCCGCTGCAGTACGCGGTGGCGTTCAGCGCGGAGCGCTGGGCGGACGAGGAGTCGGCCCAGGAGGTGGGGGACCGCCGGATCACCGCGCGGGCGGTGGCCCGGGCGGCCCTGGTGTCGCACGCGGCGCCGGCGCCCGGCTTCGCGGCCTTCGCCGCCCCGGCACCCGCGCCCGGCCCGGTGCCGCGCCGGGTCGCCGCACTGCTCGGCCCGGTGCCGACGTCCCGCAACTGGCCCCCGGCGAAGACCCGGGCGGGCCTGGCCGCGATGGTCGCCGCGGCCGGTACGGCGGCGTCGGCGCTGTGCGCGCTCAACGCCGCCGTGGCCCTGCTGGTGGTGCTGAAGGCCGTCACCCCGCTGTAGATCAGGCGGTGGCGAGCGCGTCCAGGGCGGCCTCGGCGTCGGCCAGGGACTTCGCGGCGAGCGGCTGCAGCCCAGCCAGGGCGGGGATGTCGTCGGCGCGGGTGAGTTCGGCCGGGACGATGTGCAGGTGCTCGGCCGGGACGCCGAGCCTGGCGAAGTAGGCCCGCAGGTACGGGGTCTGGAAGTCGAAGGCCTCGCGCGGGGTGCCGGGGCCGTAGCCGCCGCCGCGGGCGGCCGCGACGACGACCCGGGTGCGGCGCAGCAGGCTCTCGCCGGTGGCCGGGTCGGTGTACACGCCGGGGAAGCTGATCCGGTCGATCCAGGCCTTGAACACGGCCGGGACGGTGAGGTTGTACATCGGCACGCCGAGCAGCACGGTGTCGGCGGCGAGCAGCCGGTCGACCAGCGGGTGGGTGAGGGACCACTCGTGTTCCTCGTCCGGGCCTTCGGCGAGGGCGGCGATGTCGGAGACCGGGATGGTCCCCTTGCGTTCGACGCGGCGGCCGAGCAGGGCGTACCCGGCACCGATCGCGGCGACCGGTTCGGCGGCGAGGTCCCGGTAGACGTACCGGCCGGCGGTGCCGTGCCGGGCGCGCCAGGCGGCGGCGAACCGGGCGGTCAGCGCGCGGCTGACCGAGTCGCCGAGGCTGATGCTGGAGTCCAGGTGCAGCAGGGTGGTGGTGGTCACAGCGTTCTCCCGTCACTTCGGTGCTGGGTGGATCGTCATCGGTGTGACGGGCGGGGCCGAGGAAAGGTGACCGATGGACCGGGACGAGGTGCTGGCGGCGCGGTTCGAGGCCGAGCGGGGGCGGCTGCGGGCGGTCGCCCAGCGGATGCTCGGGTCGACGGGGGAGGCGGAGGAGGCCGTCCAGGAGGCATGGCTGCGGCTGGACCGGGCCGGCCCGGACGAGGTGGACAACCTGCCGGGCTGGCTGACCACGGTGGTGTCGCGGATCTGCCTGGACGTGCTGCGGGCCCGCGCGGTGCGCCGTGAGCAGGCGGCCGGCGACGCGCTGCCGGACGGCCTGCCGGATCCGGCGGCCGGCGCGGGGGCCGAGGGAGCGGATCCGGAGCGGGAGGCGCTGCTGGTCGACTCGGTGGGCCGGGCGCTGCTGGTCGTGCTGGATCGGCTGGGGCCGGCCGAGCGGGTCGCCTTCGTGCTGCACGACGGCTTCGCGGTGCCGTTCGAGCAGATCGCGCCGATCGTCGGCCGGAGCCCGGCGGCCGCCAAGAAGCTGGCCAGCCGGGCCCGGCAGCGGGTGCGCGGGGCGGCCGCGCTGCCGCCGGAGCGGCTGGCCGGGCACCGGCGGGTGGTGGAGGCGTTCCTGTCCGCCGCCCGGGGCGGGGACCTGGCCGCGCTGCTGGCGGTGCTGGCGCCGGACGTGGTGCGCCGGGCCGATCCGGCCGCGCTGCCGGCCGGGCGTTCCCTGGTGGCCCGGGGCGCGGAGACGGTGGCCCGGGAGACGACGGTGTTCGGCCGGCGGGCCCGGTTCGGCGCGGTGGCGCTGGTGGACGGGGTGCCGGGGATCGTGATCGCCCCGGGCGGGCGGTTGCGGCTGGTGCTGCGGGTGGCGGTGGCGGACGGCCGGGTGGCCGGCTACGAGGTGGTCGCCGACCCGGCGCGGCTGGCCGCCCTGGAGCTGGCCGTGCTGCCGGAGTGACCGGGTCGTGCCACTGGATCCGGCGGCCGTCAGCCCTCAGTCGTCAGCCCTCAGCCGTCAGCCGTCCAGGGTGTCCCGGAGCCGGCGGAACTCGGCGGCCAGCGCGTCCAGCGTGTAGTGCGCGTTGAGCCCGCTCGGGTTGGGCAGCACCCACACCGCGGTGTCGCCGATGCCCTCCGGCTGGCGGCCGATCGCGGCCCGTCGTTGCCCGAAGGCCGTCCGGTAGGCGCCGATGCCGAGCACGGCCAGGACGCGCGGGCGCAGCCGCAGCACGCGCTCGGTGAGCGCTGCGCCGCCCTCGCGCAGTTCCTCGGCGGTCAGTTCGTCGGCCTTGGCGGTGGTGCGCGGGGCGACGTTGGTGATGCCCAGGCCGAGCGCGGGCAGTTCGCCCTGCTCGTCCGGGCGGAACTGGCGCGCGGTGAAGCCGGAGCGGTGCAGGGCGGGCCAGAAGCGGTTGCCGGGGCGGGCGAAGTGGTGCCCGGTGGCGCCGGACCACAGGCCCGGGTTGATGCCGCAGAACAGCACCCGCAGTCCGGGCCCGGTGACGTCCGGGATGGTGGTGTCCTTGGCCGCCTGGAGCTGTTCGGCGGTGGGCTTCACGGGAGGGAGGGGCTGGTTCGGCACCCGGCCAAGTCTGCCCGCTCCCTGATGAGCCGGGTACGCCGGTTCCGCAGCCGGCGCAGGCCCAACACCACCACCGCCGCGTACGCCCAGCCCGCGAAGATGTCCACGATGAAGTGCTCGGCGCCGTACACCAGGGTGAACGCCATCGCGAGCGGATACGCGACCAGCAGTGCCCGCAGCCAGGGGCGGGCCGTCGGCCAGAAGAAGAACAGCAGCATCGCCGGGTAGGCGGAGTGCAGCGAGGGCATCGCGGCGACGTCGTTGGCGAACTGGCTGCCGTTCTCGACCAGCGAGTTGGCCTGCGGCAGCCCGCTGGTGGAGATCACGTCCCACACGACCCGGGTGAGCCCCGGCAGGTGGCCCTCCTGGGCGACCAGCCACGGCGGGTCGGCCGGGTAGAGCAGGTACGTGGCGAAGCCGGCGAAGGTGAGCAGCAGGTAGCAGGCGAGCAGTTGGCGGAACCGGTCGTGCCGGCGCCGCCAGAGCACCGCGAGCAGGACGAAGACCAGGAAGAAGTGCGAGAGGTAGACGACGGTCGCCGCGTAGTCGTACCAGTGCGGCGAGCCGGGCGTCCACAGCGCGTGCTGGAGCCGGACGGTCCAGGTCTCGCCGAAGCCGAGCACCTCGTCGGCGCGCAGTTGCGGCAGCCAGTGCGGGGCCCACGGGGTGTGCGCGCCGTAGCCGCGCAGCAGCGAGTACGTCCAGACCGCGGCCATCACCGGCACCCAGTCGCGCAGCACCAGCAGGAAGCCGCGGCGGCCGTGCCCGCTGTGCACGGCCGCCGTCAGCAGGGCACCGATCAGCCACAGGAACACCACGTCGTTGGCGAAGGCCATGCCCTGGGTGCGCAGGAACCAGACGAGCGCGGTCAGGTAGACCGGCCAGGCCAGCAGCCGGAGTCTCGACAGACCGGTACGACGGGGGCGGGCGGTCAGGGGTCGCAGTCGCCCGGCCCGCGCCGGGGTGGGCGGGGCCGGGCTGAGCAGCTTGGTCATGCTCACCGAAACTACCAACGCAAACTTGGAGGACGCTGGGTGAACCATGACTGCCTCGTAAGAAAATCGCACAGCCGGGCTGCCGTTCTGACGGCGGAGCAGCGGGGTGACGGCCCCGTCATGAGACGAAGCCCAGCTCGTGCGGGGTGTAGTCCTCGGTGGTGAAGGGTCGAGGCACGGTCGGGTCCTCCTCGAAAGCCGGGCGGGCTACTTGCGGACGGTGTCCTGCAAGTTGAGGTCGTCGATCTTGTCCTGGATCTCGGCGAGCCTGCCCGGGCAGTACACCGAGAGCACGACCGCCTCGGCCCGCACCGCGTCGCGGTCGGACAGCACCGGCCGTTGGCCCGGCCCGTCGGCGCCGTTGGACATGCCGGACGTCCACTGCGCCTGGGTCAGCGCGTTCGACGGGTTCGCGCAGACGGCGCCGCCGTCCTCGCCCAGGGTGTGCACGATCTGGTCCCGCGCGGGCACCGGATAGCCGGCCGAACCCAGCGCCCGGGCGAGCTGTCCGGCCTTGCGGTCGGCCTGGTCGGTGGCGTGCAGCCGGGTGAACGAGAGCAGGCCGGTGATCAGCATCGCGACCAGCAGCCCGATCGCCCCGAGGTAGATCCAGCGGTGCCGGGAGGCCATCAGGCTCGTGGTCATGCCGCACCGCCCGCGGCGCCGCGCAGCTCGGCCGACTCCTGCGCGGCCAGCTCCGCCGCCGCCTCCGGGGAGCGCCAGCCGGGCTTGCGCAGCCGCAGGAACAGGTACGGGACCAGCAGGCCGAGGACCAGCAGACCGCCGCCGACGATCCCGATGTACGTCCAGACGCTGCCGCTGCCGAACTGCGAGGACGGTACGAAGCCGATCGCCATCGCGCACGCCGAGGCGAGCAGCCCGACCACGCAGATCGGCACCAGCGCCGGGGCCCGGTAGCCGCGCGGGTGGTCCGGCCGGGTGCGGCGCAGCCGGATCGCGGCGGTGAACATCAGCAGGTAGACGATCAGGTACACCTGCGTGGTGATCACCGAGAAGATCCAGTACGCGCTGGAGACGTTCGGGATCAGCGCGTACAGCAGGGCGATCGCCGTGGTGACCACACCCTGGGCGACCAGCAGGTTCTGCTGGACGCCCTCCCGGTTCAGCTTCTGCAGGAACGGCGGCAGGTAGCCCTCCTGCCGGGAGATCATCAACAGGCCCTTGGACGGCCCGGCCAGCCAGGTCAGCATGCCGCCGAGCGAGGCCGAGATCAGCGCCACCGCGATCACCGGGGTGAGCCAGCCGATGTCGAAGTACTGGAAGAAGGCGTCGAAGGCCTGCATCACGCCGGCCGTCAGGCTCAGCTCGCTGGACGGCACCACCCAGCTGATCGCCAGTGCCGGCAGGATGAAGATCAGCAGCACCATCGCGGACGCGGTGAACATCGAGCGCGGGAACTCCCGCGCCGGATTGCGCAGCGAGGAGACGTGCACCGCGTTCATCTCCATGCCGGAGTAGCTGAGGAAGTTGTTGACGATCAGCACCAGGCTGGCCAGGCCGGCCCACTGCGGCAGCAGGTGCGCGGAGTCCATCGGCGCGGCGGAGCCGTTGCCCTGGCCGAGGAAGACGAAGCCGAGCACCACCAGCAGCGTGCCGGGGATCAGCGTGCCGATCACCAGGCCCATCGAGGACAGGCCGGCCACGGCCTTCGTCCCGCGCGAGGAGACCCAGACGCCGGTCCAGTACAGCACCATGATCACCACGGCGGTGTACGGGCCGTTGCTGGCCAGCCTCGGGTTCACGACGTACGCGATCGTCGATGCCACGTACGCCAGCAGCGACGGGTAGTAGAAGATCGTCATCGCGAACTGGCACCAGACGGCGAGGAAGCCCAGCGGCTTCGACAGGCCCTCCGAGACCCAGCGGTAGACGCCGCCCTCCCAGCCGGACGCCAGCTCGGCGGAGACCAGCGCGGTCGGCAGCAGGAACACCAGCGCCGGGACGAGGTAGAGGAAGACGCAGGCCAGGCCGTAGACGGCCATGGTCGGGGCGGAGCGCAGGCTGGCCACCGAACTCGTGGTCATCAGGGCGAGCGTCAGCCAGGACATCCGGGGGGCGGTGACCACCCGGGCGGCCACCGAGCCGGTCCGCTCGCGGGTGGTCGGGGCGCCGGGGCTCGCCCGGTCGCCGGGGTCTCCCTGCTCACCAGGGCTGCTCGGGTCACCAGGGTCGCTCGGGTCACCGGACCTGCTGGAACCGTCGGGGGCAGCGGCCTCGCCGGGGCCGCCCCGGCCGGGCGAGGGCGCGTCCGTGGAACCCATCTGTCCTCCTCCGGTACGGCCCCGGTCGGCTGCGCGACGCCCGGGCGGGAGGCGCCCCGCGCGCGGACGCCGCCCGGGAAGGGCCCCGGGGCGGGCCGTACCCGGCCAGTTCACCCGGTTGCCGAGGACGCCGCATGCGGCGTGCACCCGCACGGGTGAGCGACTGTCAGGGGCGGGCCGCCGGATCCTGCGGGGCCGGCCAGGCGGCGCGACGCAGCGTACGGCTCACGGTCGCGGGCAGCAGGGCGGCCGCGAGCAGGACGCTGATCGCGGTCAGTGCGACGGCGGGGGAGAGGTGGTCCAGCAGCAGGCCGCTGCCGAGCGTCCCGGCCGGCATGCCCGCGGTCAGCAGCGTCATGGTCGCCGCGATCACCCGGCCGCGGAGCTCGTCCGGCACCTGCCGGAACACCAGCAGGTCCAGCATCACCCGCAGGGCCGGAACGCCGATCCCCACCACGAACAGCGCGGCGAACACGGTGACCACCCCGCCCGGCAGCAGCGGCGCCAGCGTCACCGGCACGGCGGTCCAGGCCACCAGCAGCAGCAGGACGCCCGGCCCGGCCAGCCGGTGCAGCCGGGACACCAGGACCGTTCCGGCCAGCGCCCCGACCGCCTCGCCGGCCAGCGCCAGGCCGATCCCGGCGCTGCCCGTGCCGCCGTCCCGCAGCAGCACCATCACCGGCAGCATCAGGGCCGTCCCGGCGAGGTTGACCACCAGCAGGACGGCCAGGGCGGAGCGCAGCAGCGGGGAGGCGGCGAGCAGGCGGAACCCGGCCAGGGCGCCGCCGGACTCGGGGGCCGGCTCTGCGCCGCCCGGTTCGCGGTTCGGCTGCGCGGTGGCTTCGCCGCTCGGTTGTGCGGGGGCGGGGCGGCCGGGGAAGCGCACCACGAGCGCGGCCACCAGCGCGAGCAGGGAGGCGAGCGCGGTGCCGAGGAACGGCACCGCGCTGCCGAGCCCGTACAGGAAGCCGGCCAGCGGCGGACCGGCCAGCGCGGCCCCGGTCATCCGGGCCTCGTCCTGGGCGAGCGCCTGCGGCAGCTGCTCCGGCGCCACCACCGAGCGCAGCGCCAGCAGCCGGATCGGGCCGCTGTACGCGATGGTCGCCCCGACGGCGGCGGCGACGAGCAGCAGGTGGGCCAGGGCCAGCCGGTCGAAGGCCATGGCCACCGGGACGGTCGCCGTGACGAGCAGTCGGGCGGCGTCGGAGGCGATCAGCACCCGGCGGCGGTCGAGGCGGTCGGCGACCACACCGCCGTGGACGCCCAGCAGCAGGGTCGTGACCATCTGTACGGCCCCGAAGGCCCCGGCGGCGGTGGAGGAACCGGTGAGCGCGAGGACCAGCAGGGGGAAGGCGGTGTCGCCGATCCGCATGCCGAGCGTCGCGGCGGCCTGGCCGGCCCAGAGCGCCTGGAAGCGCAGGTTCCGTCGCAGCGGGACGGGCGGCGTGGCCGCCTCGGCCTTCGCTAGCGCCTCCTCCGCCGTCTTTGACTCGTCAGCCGCCGTTCTGTTCCCCGCCATGACCCACCCCGCCGTTCGCGCTTCCGACATCATTCACGTTGACGTGAATGATGTCGGAAGCATGATTGTTTGCGCAAGGGTGAGCGCTCACCAGAGCGTGATTGCGTGCGGCGCGGCCGATCTGCCAAGGTGGTGCCCGTGGCCGAGCACGATCTGGAACCCGCCGACGGCGGCGAGCAACCCACCACCTGGGTCAAGGAACGCCAGGTGGCCGACGTCGCCGTGCTCAAGGCGCTGGCCGACCCGTTGCGGCTGGCCATCCTCGGCGCCCTGAAATCCGGCGAGGAACGCCCGCTCACCGCCAAGGAGATCGCCGCCGCGCTCGGCGAACCGCAGACCAAGCTCTACCGGCACATCAAGCAGCTGGAGAAGGCCGGGCTGGTCATCGTGGCCGGCACCCGGCTGGTCTCCGGCATCGTCGAAAGCCGCTACGCCGCCGCGCAGGAGTCGATCCGGCTCGCCCCGGAGATGTTCACCGCCGACTCCCCGGGCCGCTCCGAGGCGTACGACGCCATCCTGGCCGCCATCGACCGGGTCCGCGGCGACTTCCGGGCCCAGGTCCTCGGCGGGCGGCTGGACTTCAGCTCGCCCCGGGACGGATCGGTCGGGCCGCCCGGCCTGTTCGTGCACTCGACGCTGCGGCTCAGCCCGGACCGGCTGATCCGGCTGCGGACCCAACTCGCCGCAGTCATCGACGAACTGAACGAGGAAGCACCCAGCACGGCCGAGGACGCGGTGGACGTGACGGTCTTCACCCTGCTCTACGGACTCCAGCCGGGCACGGAATCATAAACTCCGCGCCGACTGTCGGTGCGGTGGGACACGATGACCGGCATGTCCTATGAACTCCAGGCCCTGATAGGAACATTCGAGCTGCTGGCGGTGGCCGCGGCAGAAACCTCGGCGGCCCGGGTGGTGCCGCTGGCGCAGGGGCTGGCCCTGATACCGGTCACCCCCGCGGTGCTCTCCGCCCTCCAGACCGACGGCGGCTCGACGAAGCCCGCCGAGGCGGCCGGCTTCGGCTGGCACCCGGGCGGCTTCGAACTCCGGTTGGCCGCCTGGTCCAAGGCGGGCCCGATCGCCTGCGTCGAGGCCGAGTACTTCGGCGGCAGCGGCACCCAGCGCGCCGCCGTCTGGGAGGACGGCCGGATCGTCCTCGGCCCTCTCACCAAGGGCGAGTTCGAACCCTTCCCGCCCGAGGGCTCCCCGATCTCCCGCGCCCTGCGGCGGATCGGCGCCCGTACCGAGGCCGGCCGGGCGGACGAGTTCGAGTCCGTCGGCCTGTCCGCCCACCGCGGCACCAGCGGCTGGGCGGCCGGCGACTGACCTGTCGTCGGGTGGCTCATCGTCGGCCAGCTGCCGCGCGCCGTTCGGCGTAACTGCGGTGGCTGCGTCAGGAATGCTGCCCCACCGTGTGGAGCAGGCGATCCCGCCTGCCTCGCACTTGAGAGGAAGCAGTACCCATGCGTGCCACCCGGATGGTCGCCGCGCTGATCGCGGCCCTCGCGCTGACCGTGGTCACCACGGCGTCCGCCGCCGGCCACGAAGCCACGGCCCCGCGCACCACCGTCGCCTCCGCCCCGAACCCCGCCGCCATCCCGGTGCCCGCCGACCTGGCGGCTGCCGCCCCGCTCCTGCCGGCGGACCTGGCCCTGCCCGCCGACCTGACCCCGCCGGCCATCCCGGTGCCCGCCGCCCCGGCCCCGCCCGCGACCCCGGACCCGAGCACGGCCCTCGGGGCTCTCGGCGACGTCATCAACCAGATCACCGGCCTGCTCGCGGAGACCACGTCCACCACCCCCGACCCCGCAGCCGTCCAGCAGCTCGTCGCCACCCTTCAGGCCACCCTGCAGAGCCTGATCGCCCAGCTCCCGGCCGCCCCGACGGCGACCGCCCCGACCCGGGCCAAGACCTCCGGCCCGGCCACCCTGCTGGACCAGCTCGCCACCCTGCGCGCCCAGGCCCAAGCCCTCGCCACGGCCACCCACCCCCACCCCGCCGCCGGCTGACCCCACCCACGCGAAAGGCCCCGCCCCCTGGAGCTCAAACTCCCGGGGGCGGGGCCCTGCCGCACAACCCTCCAGGGGTCAGCGGTAGTTCACGTACTGGATCGCGAAGTCCAGGTCCTTGCCCTTGAGCAGGGCCTGCACGGTCTGCAGGTCGTCGCGGCTCTTCGAACTGACCCGCAGCTCGTCGCCCTGGACCTGAGCCTTGACGCCCTTCGGGCCCTCGTCACGGATGATCTTCGCGACCTTCTTGGCATCCTCCGTGGAGATGCCCTCCTTGATGTCCGCGAAGATCTTGTACTCCTTGCCGGACAGCTGCGGCTCACCGGCGTCCAGGGCCTTGAGCGACAGTCCGCGCTTGATGAACTTGCCCTGTAGGACGTCCAGGATGGCCTTCACGCGCTCCTCGCCGTTGGCCTTCATCTCGATCTTCTCGCCGGAGCGGCTGATCTCGCCGCCGACGCCCTTGAAGTCGAAACGGGTGGCGATCTCACGGGAGGTCTGGTTGATCGCGTTGTCGACCTCCTGCCACTCGACCTTCGAGACGATGTCGAAACTGGAGTCGGCCATGGGTGTTGGTCTCCTTGATGTTCTGGCTTCACTGGCACGGCCTGCCCCACCGGGCGTCCGCCTCCCCAGCCTATCCAGCGGCACCCCGCCCCCGCCCCCGACAGCCACGCCGTGGCCCTTGATCATCACGTGACCTATCGAGTGGCGGAGCACCCCCCGGCATCAGGTATTGTTTACGAAGTCGAACGGGGCGTACGCCCCGGGGGACAAGATCCTGGCTGGTTGCCCGAGCGGCCAAAGGGAGCAGACTGTAAATCTGCCGCGCAAGCTACGCAGGTTCGAACCCTGCACCAGCCACAGGATAGAGAAGGGCCCGTGATCTGCGGAAACGCAGATTGCGGGCCCTTCTTCGTTTTCTTGAAGCGAGGAACGAGCGGCACCCCATTTGAGCGGCTTGTCTCACTCTGTTCCGCCCGAATCCCAGCGCTGATCAGCGCATACGGACCAGCTGCGGACCAGGACCCAGGGCCGGCGGCGCCGGACGGTTCCGGTTGAGCCGCTTCGAGATCAACTCGTTCGCGTACTCGACGGTGCCGTGCAGGCACTTCGCGTAGACCCGCAGCATGACGGCCACGCCTCCGTCGGGCCGACTCCGGAGTTCAGCCCGAGCGAGATCCCCGCGTGCCGCAGGTCGTACGGCCGCTTGCCGAGCTTCGTCGCGCAGTCGGCCGGCGCCAGCACCTCGGCCCGGGCCCGCTGCCAGACGGCCCCTCTAGACCCGGATGACTCTCGCCCCCGTATCAGCAGGTCGGCAGCTCTCTGCGGGCCTCGATCCTCATGAAGAAGCCGGGCTTCGAGACCGGTGACTCCCCTCCGGCCCTGAACTGGCGAAGCACTTCGGCATGGCGCGCGGCACGATGGACAAGACGCTCGACCCGCTCCGCGCCGAGGGGCTGATCGTGACCCGGCAGGGGAGCGGCTCGTTCGTGCGGGAGCGCACTTCCCGGCCGGTCGGGCTGCGGCCTCACCTCGAAGCGGCCTTCGAGTAGCAGCAGGTGACCCTCGACTTCGCCGGGTTCTACAGCGAGACCCTTCACAACGCGCTGCAGGAGCCGCTCGACAAGGTCCGCTCCGGTCGGCTGGCGCCGGAGTCCATCACGGTCCGGCTGCTGCTGCCGGACACCACGGCGCCCATGGCGGTGCCGGTCCTGGTCGACGGGCTCCAGGACGAGGCGGCCCTCCGGCAGCGTGCCCGCAACATCGCCCTGATGAACGGCGGCGGCATCGCCACTCGGTGGAGGTGCTGGCCGAGTTGGGCCTCGTCCAGAAGGCGAGCGTTCAGGTCAAGGTGCACCGGGCGTCCAGCCTGTTCAAGCTGTACATCCTGAACCGGTCGGAGGCGTTCTTCGGCTTCTACCCGCTCCGCGAACGCACCGTGACGATCGACGACACCGACCACACCTTCTACGACGTCACCGGCAAGGACACCACCCTGTTCCACCACGCCGCCGGCCCGGACGACGCCTCGCTCGGATCGCAGTACGTCCAGCAGGCCCAGATGCGGTTCGACAGCGTGTGGAGCACGATCTCCTACGAGCGGCAGCCATGACCGCCACCCCCCAGCAACTCGCCGACGTGCTGCGGCCGGTGAAGCACGTACTCCTCGACTTCGACGGCCCGGTGTGCTCAGTCTTCGCTGGCCTCCCCGCCCCGGAGGTCGCGCGGCGACTCCGCGAGAGCCTGCTCACCGCTGGCGAGCAGGCCCCGGCTGGCGCGGAGAAGGAGACCGACTCACTCGCCTTGCTCCGGCTGATCTCAGACGCCCGACCCGAGCTCACGGAAAGCACGGACGCCGAGTTGGCCGCGCTGGAGACCGAAGCCGTTCGGGTAGCCCGCCCGACCCCGGGCGGAGAATCGGTCCTGCGCGCTGCTGCCCGCTCCGGTCGCCTGGTGTCCGTGGTCAGCAACAACGCGGGCGCGGCCATTGAGGCTTACCTCACCGAGCACGGCCTCAGCGACTACGTGGCCGGCATCTTCGGCCGTACCCCGGGCGATCCCTCCTCCATGAAGCCGAGCCCGCGCCTCCTGCTCGAAGCCATGGCGGCTGCGGGTACTGGGCCGGAGTGCTGCATTTTCATCGGCGACGCGGCTCGCGATGTCGAGGCCGGTACGGCTGCTGGAGTCGCGACGATCGGCTACGCCAACAAGCCTGGGAAGGACGTCAAGCTGGCCGCCGCTGGCGCCGTGGTGACTGTGGCTTCCTTGGGGCTCATTGTCGACGCTCTAGGCTGAACGTCAGCGCAGCGCGCGCCGGACTTCGTGGTGCCCAGGGCGCTGGCCCTGCCGCTGGTGAGGAGACGCAGAAGGCCCCGACTCCTTGGAGCCGGGGCCTCGCGGTTGGGCGGTTGTTCACTGGCCGGGCTACCACCCCCGGCGACAATCCGCCATGCTTCAGCGTCGAACCCGCCAAGGTGCAACAACGTCAGCTCGTCCATTCAACAATGAAGTGTGGCACTTTTTTCCATAGATCTATGGATTGAAAGGAAGACCACACGTCTGAATCCATAGATCTATGGAAAAAGCCGCAAGCATGGGAGATCTTCTCCATAGAGATGCGGATTCGGCAAGGGGGGATTGGCACCGTCAAGGAGCGACCGTCTACCGTTGTAGCAGCGGCAGTAGCTGACACGTCATCCGATCGGATCGGGCCCACCAACCCGAACTGGGAAGGCATGTGTCGGACTGTCAGAACCCGCCATCAACTGCAACAACGTCAGAGAGGAACACCTTCCTTCGTGTTCTCCGGCCAGGCGCCGGCCGCGCTGCCTGTCGTGCTGATCTTCTTCAGTGCGACGGCGGCGGCGGCCTATGCCATCAAGACGCTAGCTCGCAACCCCACCAGGCTTGCCGTCGTCATCTCCGCCCTCGCGGCCTTGATTACTGCGTTGCCGCCTGTGATCAAGGAGTTCAACGGGGCACCCAGTTCGGCCTCCACTGTCGACTCCAGCCGTGTTCTGGGTCGCACCGTCAGGGGCATTGGGTGCTCAGGGGTTCATGCCGATCTGCAGACACCTCCCGTGGTGGGCGTCGAATGAGCCTTCCGCCCGCCCCGCCCGTCGACAACGAGCAACCTCTCGGTCGTCGAGTGCGGCGGGTGCCATCCTGGGTTGAGGACCTCGCCGAAACTCTGCCCAGTCATTCATTCTTCCGGCGTATTCGCTCCGATCAGCGAAGCGCATTCGGTCGGACGTCGGCGCTCTACCGATTCGCCCCCGGTGATATTCTGAGTGGCTTCGATAACCGCCCGGGCGAGCGTGGATTCGCCGTTGCCTTGATCTTTGAGGGATGGGTGACCGAGGCCGTCGACTACCCGGATGGGACCGAAGGGACGGCACTTCGAGGGCCGGGTGACCTTGTAGGAGATAGTGTACTTTTCAATCCGAGGAACACATTCCTGGCGCGAGCTCTTACACATTGCACGGCTGCGATCATGCCGGCCTCGGCATTTCGAGGGTTCCTCCAGACCTACCCTGGATCGATGGAGGTCCTCTGTGGCGTATTGACCTCACGCCTCCAAGCTCTGCAGCTGCAATATGAGCTGACGGGCCAGCCCGCCAGTCGAAGGGTGAACCGGCTCCTTCTGGACCTGAGTTTCCATAGCTACAGAACGGACGGTATCCGGATCATCTCCGGGCTCTCGCAGAGCGATCTGGCCAACGTGCTGAAGCTCAGCCGACCAGCTATCGAAAACCAGATCTCGGTTCTCAAGAAGGCTGGAATTATCTCCGTTGGGCGAAAGCAGATCATCGTCATAAAGCCTGAAAAGTTGGGGCAGGAGTACGAGTCGGAGATTGAGGAGGAGCAGCTAGATCCCCAGCTGGAGCCGACAGATGACAGGTCCCATATCGCCGTCCTGGTGAGGGGTGGAGGCCTGCGGATTATCCTTTCGCGGGAATTCCAGCAAGCGCCGGCCGGATGGGATCGAGCTCTCTCTCACTCTGGATCGCAAAAGCAATGTCGAATGATGTTCGGCATGCTAATGAAGGAGCTTGAGATCACCCCGGTTCGTAGCGGCCATAATTTCATTGGGGAGGTCCATGGAACTTCCATCGAGGCAGTGACTAGAATCCTGGCTAGGGTCACTTCCTCGATAGGAATCAATTGAATCCACAAGAAACATTATCGTCACCATTCCTGCGATGGGCCTAGGTTCTGTGGGGGCTCTCGGGTCGATCGCCTAGCGCCCCCGCCGTGGCCTGAAAAGTGAATTGTTGCCGATTCTCTCCCAGCCTTGGCTGTAGCTCGGCAGGCCCCGCAGCGAGTTTGCTGCGGGGGCTGCGCTCTTTGCGGGGTGTGTGGCGTCGGTAGGTACTGGGTGGTGATTACTCAGATCGCCACGTTGGTGGGTGTCCTGCTGGGGGCGATCACCTCGTTCGTGGCCATCGGGTGGGCGGAGCGGGCCAAGCATCGGCGGTTGATGGCCGCGCGGTGGGACGAGCGGAAGCTCGACACTTACGTGCAGTACGCGACCTGTGTGAAGGAGATTGCTGCGGTGGCCAAGCGGGCTGTCGACGCCGAGGCGGGGTCGACGGCGCGGGCGGATTTCCTGGCCACGATGGAGCAGGCGGAGATTCAGCGGTCGGCGCTCTTCGAGACGCTCGTCCTGCTCGCGAGTCCGGCCGCTGCGGCGGTGGCGAAGGCGGTGAACGCCGCGCTGTGGGAGTCCGAGATCGCGGCCCGCGGGCACGCCGGCGTGCCCGACGGCTCCGTCCTGATCGAGTTGCTCAACGCTTACCACTCGCAGGCCCGGCTCGACCTCGGCGTTGGCAACCCGGCTGGCGGAGCGTGATCAGGAACACAGAAGGGCCGGTCCGGGCAGCGGAGAGCGCTGCCCGGACCGGCCCGTCGGGTGTGTGGGGGAGTGGGGCCGGGAGAGGTCGTCGAGACCTTGATCCGGACCAGGGGCGGACCAGATCCGGTCCGTGAGCGAGGGTTGCCTGGTCTGAGCGTGCCTGGCTAGCGGCCTGTAGATCTGCCGCGTGAGCTGCGCAGGTTCGAAGCCTGCACCAGCCACGGGATGGAGAACAGCCCCCGATCTGCGGAGACGCGGATCGGGGGCTGTTGTTGTTTTCCCGTCGCGTGAGGGGCGCGGCGCCGCCGGGCGCACTTATTGCGCATTGCTTGCAATTACGGGCAGCAGGCAGCAGAGTGGGTGCGGGGGTGGGTGGGGCCGTTCAGCGTGATTGTGGTGGTGTCCCGGGTGTGCGTAGGGCGCGCCGGGGGTTCTTCGCAAGAGCTGGTCGTCTTCCCAACCGGCGCCCGCCGGGACAGCGGCCCACCCATCCCCGCCACCGCCCCCCGCCATGAGCTCTCCCGCGGTGCGTCAAGGGCCCGTCAATGGTTCCTGGGGTGGCGTCAGGAATGCGTAGGGGTCGGGGGAAGGGCAGGGGTGCGGCCCGCAGGATCGGAGGAACTACCGATCGCGGAGGTTCCGTCCGATGTCCAGCGCCATCACCACCCCGGCCGTCATGGCTGAACCCGAGCCGCCGGACGCCGGTGCGGGCGACGAGCGGCACCGGCTGAGTGCGCTGGGCGGTCTGGCGGCGCTGTCGTTGGATGCCATGGCCTCGGTCGCGTACGGGCCGGAGTCGATCGTGCTGGTGCTGGCCGCGGCCGGGGCGTACGGGCTGGGCTTCACGCTGCCGGTGACGGTGGCGATCGCGGTGCTGCTGGGTGTGCTGGTGGCGTCGTACCGGCAGGTGATCGCGGCGTTCCCGGACGGCGGCGGCGCGTACGCGGTGGCGAAGGAGCACCTGGGCCGGCGGACGGCGCTGACGGCGGCCGCCTCGCTGGTGATCGACTACATCCTGAACGTGGCGGTCTCGGTGACGGCGGGGGTGGCGGCGCTGACTTCGGCGGTGCCGAGCCTGTACGACGACCGGGTCTGGCTGTGCCTGGGCGTGCTGGCCCTGGTGACGGCGGTGAACCTGCGCGGGATCGCCGAGTCGGCGCGCTGGTTCATGGCGCCGACGGCGGTCTTCGTGGTGTCGATCCTGGCGATCATCGTGGTCGGCTTGTTCCGGGACGGCCCGGCGAGCACCGAGGCCGCCGCGGGCCACGCCTCGACGCTGGCCGAGAACGCCACGACCGTCGGTGCGCTGCTGCTGCTCAAGGCGTTCGCGGCCGGGTGTTCGGCGCTGACCGGGGTGGAGGCGGTGGCGAACGCCGTCCCGTCGTTCCGGACCCCGCGGGTGAGGCGGGCGCAGCACACCGAGGTGGCGCTCGGCGCCCTGCTCGGCGTGATGCTGATCGGGCTGGCCGTGCTGATCGGCCGTTTCCACCTCCAGCCGGTGGAGGGCGTCACGGTGCTGGCCCAGCTCGCCGACGCCTCGCTCGGCCACGGCGCCGCGTTCTACGTCGTCCAGTTCGCCACCGTGGTGCTGCTTGGGCTGGCCGCGAACACCTCTTTCGGCGGGCTGCCGGTGCTGCTGCACCTGCTCGCCCGGGACAACCACCTGCCGCACGTGTTCGCGCTGCGGGCCGACCGCCAGGTGCACCGGCACGGGGTGCTGTTCCTCGCCCTGGTGTCGGCGGCGCTGCTGGTCGGCTCGGGCGGGGACGTGAACAGCCTGGTGCCGCTGTTCTCGATCGGCGTGTTCGTCGGGTTCACGATCTGTCAGGTCGGCATGGTCCGGCACTGGTCCGTGCACCGGCCGGCCGGTTGGGTGTGGAAGGCCGCGCTGAACGGGTTCGGCGCGCTGCTCACCGGGGTCGCGACGGTGGTGGTGACCGGCACCAAGTTCACCGAGGGCGCCTGGGGCATCGTGGTGGCGCTGCCGCTGCTGGTGGTGCTGTTCGAGGCGGTGCACCGCAGCTACGGGCTGATCGGCGAGCGGCTGGAGCTGGGCCGGGTGCCGGGCGCGGTGACCCGCCAGCGCAGCCTGGTCGTCGTGCCGGTGACGGCCATCACCCGACTGACCCGGGACGGCCTGTCGGCGGCGCTGTCGCTCGGCGACGAGGTCCTGGCGGTGACGGTGGTGCACGAGCAGTCCGAGGCGGAGGCGCTGCGGCGGGACTGGGAGCTGTGGCAGCCGGGCGTGCCGCTGGTGGAGATCCCGGAGGACCGCCGCCGGCTGGGCCAGCCGATCGCCGCGTTCGTGAACCGGCTCGGCGAGGAGCACGCCTACGACCGGCTGACGGTGCTGATCCCGGAGGTGGAGCCGGCCCGCTGGTGGCAGCGGGCGCTGCAGAACCGGCGTGGCGCCGTGATCGATCGTGCGCTGCGCCGGCACACGGACGCGGTGGTCTGCCGGCTGCGGATGCGGATGTGACCCGGGCCGGTGCGGCCGAGGTGTCGGGCGGCCTGGCGGGGCTTCCGGGGAGGCGCCCCGGTGGGCGTCCACACCCTGGACGCCTGATAACAACCTGGCATCTTGACGCGGTCTTAACGGGGCACTCTTGACGCCCTCGATACGCCCGGCGCTCACCCGCCTGCAGCGGCTCTGACCTGCGGGAAGGCCTTTGATCTGGTGGGTGCCGGGCGATCTCCACAACGAATTCCGTTGCGTTTTCCCGACCTAACCTCACATTTGTGTTCAACGTGCCCCAGGCGCTCAAGCGCCTCGTCATCGGCCGGGCCATGCGCAGCGAGGAGCTCGGCGAGACGCTGCTGCCCAAGCGGCTGGCGCTGCCGATCTTCGCCTCCGACCCGCTCTCCTCGGTCGCCTACGCGACCCAGGAGATCCTGCTGGTGCTCACCGTCGGTGGCGCCGCCTTCCTCTACCTGACCCCGTGGGTCGCGGCCGGTGTGGTCGCGCTGATGGCGGTCGTGGTGATGTCCTACCGCCAGGTGGTGCACGCCTACCCGAGCGGCGGCGGCTCGTACGAGGTGGTGTCCCGCAACCTCGGCGCCAACTCCGGTCTGGTGGTGGCCGCCTCGCTGCTGGTCGACTACGTGATGACGGTCGCGGTGTCGGTGGCCTCCGGGGTGGACAACATCATCTCGGCGGTGCCCTCGCTGGCCGGTCACCGGGTCTGGCTGGCGCTGGGCTTCGTGCTGCTGCTGATGGCGGTGAACCTGCGCGGTGTCCGGGAGTCCGGCAAGGCCTTCGCCGCGCCGACGTACCTGTTCATCGGCGGCATCCTGCTGATGGTGGTCACCGGGCTGGTCCGGGTCGCGCTCGGCGACGCGCCGGTGGCGTCCAGCGCCTCGTACGGGATCCTCCCGGAGGAGGGCAAGGACACGGTGGCCGGCCTCGGTCTGCTGATGCTGGGCCTGCGGGCGTTCGCCTCCGGCTGTACGGCGCTGACCGGGGTGGAGGCGATCTCCAACGGCGTCCCGGCGTTCCGGGCGCCGAAGGCGAGGAACGCCGCGCGCACCATGGCCGTGATGGGCACCACGGCCGTGGTGATGTTCGCCGGCATCACCGCCCTCGCGCTGATCGCCAAGGTGCACATCACCGAGGGCGGCGCCTGCCGGCTGACCGGCTTCCCCGGCGACTGTGCGAGCACGCCCCAGCAGACCGTGATCGCCCAGCTCGCGGCGGCGATCTTCGGCGGCGACCACAGCGTGCTGTTCTACGCGATCCAGGCGGTCACCGCGCTGGTGCTGATCCTGGCCGCCAACACCGCCTTCAACGGCTTCCCGCTGCTGGCGTCGATCCTGGCCGAGCACCGCTACCTGCCCCGGCAGATGCACACCCGCGGGGACCGGCTGGCCTTCTCCAACGGCATCATCGCGCTCGCGGTGGTGGCCGGCGGGCTGCTCTGGCTGTACGACGCGAACGTCACCAGCCTGATCCACCTGTACATCCTGGGCGTCTTCACCTCCTTCACGCTGTCCCAGATCGGCATGGTCCGGCACTGGAACAGGGCGCTGGCCACCGAGACCGATCCGGCGGTGCGCCGCTCGGCGCTGCGCTCCCGGGTGATCAACGCCTTCGGCGCGGTCGTCACCGCACTGGTGCTGGTGATCGTGCTGCTCACCAAGTTCACCCAGGGCGCCTGGCTGGCCGTGGTCGCCGCGCTGGTGCTGTGGCTGATGATGCGCGGCATCCGCCGGCACTACGACGGCGTCGCCGCCGAGCTGGCGGTGGACGACCCGGAGGCCGAGTCGGCGCGGCCCGCCCGGGTGCACGGGATCGTGCTGGTGTCCAAGCTGCACAAGCCGACGCTGCGGGCGCTCGGCTACGCGGAGGCGTTCCGACCGGACTCGCTGGAGGCGCTGACGGTGGCGGTGGAGCCGGAGGCCACCGGGGAGTTGGAGCGGCAGTGGACGGAGGCCGGCGTCCGGGTGCCGCTGAAGGTGCTGGACTCGCCGTACCGGGAGATCACCAAGCCGGTGCTGGCGTACGTGCGGGAGCACCGCCGGGACAGCCCCCGGGAGGCGGTCGCCGTGTTCATCCCGGAGTACGTGGTCGGCCGCTGGTGGGAGCACCTGCTGCACAACCAGTCGGCGCTGTGGCTGAAGAGCCGGCTGCTGTTCACGGCGGGCGTGATGGTGATCAGCGTGCCGTGGCAGCTGACCTCCTCCGGGCGCGCGGGCGGCCCGTCGCGCCGGGCGCCCGGCGCGGTGCGCCGGGGCGAGCCGGCCCCGGGGAGCGGGTACGAGCGGCTCCCGGCGCCGGAGAAGGTCTGACCGGAGCAGTAGCCGCCCTCCGGGCCCCCGCCGGCCCGCCCGCACGAAGCCCGCAGGAGTCCGCACCCCCACCCGCACCCCCATCCGTACGGAAGCCCCGGAATCCCGGGGCTTCCGGCGTTCCGGCGCCGGGCCGATCACGGCCTGATGACGACGGTCACGGCCCGGTGAAGCGGGCGTCAAGGTCGCGTCAACGTCCCGCAGTCACCCGTATGGAGGGCGTCAGGGAGCCATAACGCGCCTCTGACGGCTGCTTTGCTGCATCTGCCGGTCGTCCGCCGGCGCCGCGCGAAGCCCCCGGCCCGCCCGCGGCAGTCTCCCGAACCGCTCTGGTGGAGCCCATGTCCGATCTCATCTACGTCGGTGTCACGGTCGCCGTGTTCGCCGTCATCGCCCTGATCGCGCGGGGGGTGGAGAAGCTGTGAGCGCGGAGAACATCGCAGGTCTGATCGTGGCCGTCGCGCTCGTCGGCTATCTCGTCGTGGCGCTGATCTTCCCGGAGAAGTTCTGACATGGGATCCACTCTCGCGGGCTGGCTGCAGGCCCTGGCCCTGGTCGGGGCACTGGCCCTGTGCTACCGCCCCCTTGGCGACTACATCGCCAAGCTCCTCACCACCACCAAGCACCTCAGAGTCGAGCGCGGCATCTACAAGGTGATCGGCGTCGACGGCGACGCCGATCAGCGCTGGCCGGTGTACCTCCGCTCGGTGCTGGCCTTCTCGGCCGTCTCCGTCCTCTTCCTCTACGGCCTGATCCGCCTCCAGGGCTACCTGCTGCTGAACCTGGGTGTTCCGCAGATGGAGGGTCACCAGGCCTGGAACACCGCGATCTCGTTCGTCGCGAACACCAACTGGCAGTCCTACGCCGGTGAGTCCGCGATGGGCCACCTGGCGCAGATGGCGGGCCTGGCGGTGCAGAACTTCGTCTCCGCGGCCGTCGGCATCGCCGTCGTCGGCGCGCTGATCCGGGGCTTCACCCGCAACCGGACCGACCGGGTCGGCAACTTCTGGGTGGACCTCACCCGGATCAACCTGCGCCTGCTGCTGCCGATCTCGATCGTCTTCGCCCTGGTCCTGGCCGCCTCCGGCGTGATCCAGAACTTCCACGGCTTCCACGAGGTGGCCACGCTCGGCGGCGAGGTGCAGAAGATCCCGGGCGGCCCGGTGGCCTCCCAGGAGGTCATCAAGCTGCTCGGCACCAACGGCGGCGGCTTCTTCAACGCCAACTCCGCGCACCCGTTCGAGAACCCGACCGGCTTCTCCAACCTGGTCGAGATCTTCCTGATCCTGCTGATCCCGTTCGCGCTGCCGCGGGCCTTCGGCCGGATGGTGGGGGACAACCGCCAGGGCTACGCGATCCTCGCCGTGATGGGCCTGTTCTGGGTCGCCTCGACCGCCCTGCTCACCTTCGCCGAGTCGCAGCACCAGGGCACCGCCCTGCAGGCCGCGGGCGCCGCGATGGAGGGCAAGGAGCAGCGTTTCGGCATCGCCGCCTCCGGCCTGTTCGCCGCCTCGACCACGCTGACCTCGACCGGCGCGGTGAACTCGTTCCACGACTCGTACACGCCGTTCGGCGGCGGGCTGACGGTCTTCAACATGATGCTGGGCGAGATCGCGCCCGGCGGTGTGGGATCGGGCCTGTACGGCATGCTCGTGCTGGCGATCGTCGCGGTGTTCGTCGCCGGCCTGATGGTCGGCCGCACCCCCGAGTACCTGGGCAAGAAGCTCGGCGGCCGGGAGATGAAGTTCGCCTCGCTGTACATCCTCACCACGCCGACCCTGGTGCTGGTCGGCACGGGCCTGGCGATGGCCCTGCCGGGGGAGCGGGCCGGGATGCTCAACTCGGGCGCCCACGGCTTCTCCGAGGTGCTGTACGCCTTCACCTCGGCGGCCAACAACAACGGCTCGGCCTTCGGCGGCATCACCGTCAACACCGACTGGTACGACACGGCGCTCGGCCTGGCGATGATCTTCGGCCGCCTCCTGCCGATCGTCTTCGTCCTGGCGCTGTCCGGTTCGCTCGCCCAGCAGCAGCCGGTCCCGGCCACCCCGGGCACCCTGCCCACCCACAAGCCGCTGTTCGTGGGCCTGCTGTCGGGCGTCATCCTGATCGTCGTCGGCCTCACCTACTTCCCGGCCCTGGCTCTCGGGCCGATCGCGGAAGGTCTCTCCTGATGTCCACCCCTACGCTCAACCCCGCACCGGCCGACAAGGCCGAGCCCGCCGCGCAGCACAGAGTGGCCAGCGGCCTGCTCGACCCGAAGCTGATCGTCGCGTCCCTGCCGGACGCGGTGAAGAAGCTCGACCCCCGGGTGATGGTCAAGAACCCGGTCATGTTCGTGGTCGAGGTCGGCTCGGTGGTCACCACCGTCTCCGCGATCGCCAGCCCGTCCGTGTTCGCCTGGTCCATCACCGTCTGGCTCTGGCTCACCACGATCTTCGCCAACCTGGCCGAGGCCGTCGCCGAGGGCCGCGGCAAGGCCCAGGCCGACACCCTGCGCAAGACCAAGACCGAGAGTGTCGCCCGCCGGCTCACCGACTGGCCCGCCACGCAGGCCGAGGAGGAGGTGCCGGGCACCGCGCTGCGGCTCGGCGACCACGTGGTGGTCGAGGCCGGGCAGATCATCCCCGGCGACGGTGACGTCGTCGAGGGCGTCGCGAGCGTCGACGAGTCGGCGATCACCGGCGAGTCCGCGCCGGTCATCCGCGAGTCCGGCGGTGACCGCTCGGCGGTGACCGGCGGCACCAAGGTGCTGTCCGACCGGATCGTGGTGAAGATCGCCTCGGAGCCCGGCAAGTCGTTCATCGACCGGATGATCGCCCTGGTCGAGGGCGCCGCCCGGCAGAAGACGCCGAACGAGATCGCGCTGAACATCCTGCTCGCCTCGCTGACCATCGTCTTCCTGGTCGCCGTGGTGACCCTGCAGCCGATGGCCACCTACGCGGGCGCCCCGCAGTCGATGATCGTCCTGGTCGCCCTGATCGTGGCGCTCATCCCGACCACCATCGGCGCGCTGCTCTCCGCGATCGGCATCGCCGGCATGGACCGGCTGGTGCAGCGCAACGTGCTGGCGATGTCCGGCCGGGCCGTCGAGGCGGCCGGCGACGTCAACACCCTGCTGCTGGACAAGACCGGCACCATCACCCTGGGCAACCGCCAGGCCGCCGAGTTCCTGCCCGCCCCGGGCGTGTCCACCGAGGAACTGGCCAGCGCCGCTCAGCTGTCCTCCCTCGCGGACGAGACCCCGGAGGGCCGCTCGATCGTGGTCCTCGCCAAGACCGAGTACGGCCTGCGGGCCCGCGCCCAGGGCGAGCTGACGCACGCCACCTGGGTCCCGTTCACCGCCCAGACCCGGATGTCCGGCGTCGACCTGGACGAGGCCGAGGCGGTCCACCAGGTCCGCAAGGGCGCGGCCGGCGCGGTCACCAACTGGGTGACCGAGAACGGCGGTTCGGTCGGCAACGAGGTCTCCGCCCTGGTCGACGGGATCTCCGCGGCCGGCGGCACCCCGCTGGTGGTGGCGACCAAGGTCGGCGCCAAGCCGGCCCGCGTCCTCGGGGTCATCCACCTCAAGGACGTGGTCAAGGAGGGCATGCGGGAGCGCTTCGACGAGCTCCGCCGGATGGGCATCAAGACCATCATGATCACGGGCGACAACCCGCTGACCGCCAAGGCGATCGCGGAGGAGGCGGGCGTGGACGACTTCCTCGCCGAGGCCACCCCCGAGGACAAGATGGCGCTGATCAAGAAGGAGCAGGAGGGCGGCAAGCTGGTCGCGATGACCGGCGACGGCACCAACGACGCCCCCGCGCTCGCCCAGGCCGACGTCGGCGTGGCCATGAACACCGGGACCATGGCGGCCAAGGAGGCCGGCAACATGGTCGACCTGGACTCCAACCCGACCAAGCTGATCGAGATCGTCGAGATCGGCAAGCAGCTGCTGATCACCCGTGGCGCGCTGACCACCTTCTCGATCGCCAACGACGTGGCCAAGTACTTCGCGATCATCCCCGCGATGTTCGCCGGGGTCTACCCGGGCCTGAGCCACCTCAACATCATGGGCCTGCACAGCCCGCAGTCCGCGATCACCTCGGCGATCATCTTCAACGCCCTGGTCATCATCGGCCTGATCCCGCTCGCCCTGCGCGGCGTGCGCTACCGCCCGTCCGACGCCAGCTCCCTGCTGCGCCGCAACATCGGGGTCTACGGCTTCGGCGGTCTGGTGGTGCCGTTCGTCGGCATCAAGCTGATCGACCTGATCGTCCAGTTCATCCCCGGCCTGAGCTGAGAGAGGAGAATCCGATGTCCAAGCCCCTGCCGACGACCGTCCGCACCCACTTCACCGCACTGCGGGCGCTGCTGGTGCTCACCGCGATCCTCGGGATCGCCTACCCGCTGCTGGTCACCGGGATCAGCCAGGTCGCCTTCACCGAGAAGGCCAACGGCTCGCTCGTGAAGTCCGACGGCAAGGAGGTCGGTTCCAGCCTGATCGGCCAGAACTTCAACCTCCCGAAGAAGAACCCCGACGACCCGAAGGAGGAGGCGCAGCCGGACCCGAAGTGGTTCCAGCCCCGCCCCTCCGCGGCCGGGACCGGCTACGACTCGTCCTCGTCCGGCGCCTCCAACCTCGGCCCGAACAGTGACGACCTGCTGAAGGCCGTCAACGACCGCCGCGCCGCCGCCGCCGAGTTCGACGGCGTCGCCCCGGAGAGCGTCCCGGCCGACGCGCTGACCGCCTCCGGATCCGGCCTCGACCCGTACATCTCGGTCGCCTACGCCGAGGAGCAGGTGAACCGGGTCGCCAAGACCCGGAACCTGTCGGCGGAGGCGGTGCGCAAGCTGGTCGAGAAGTACACCGAAGGCCGCTCGCTCGGCTTCCTCGGACAGGAGGGCGTCAACGTCCTCCTGCTGAACCGGGCCCTCGCGGAACAGAAGTGACCGGCCGAACAGAGATGGCCAGCGGAACAGAAGTGACAGGTCAACGGCTGGATCCGTGAAACAGGCCGACCCGGGCCGGGGCACCACCCCCGCGCCCGGGTCGGCCGCCGTACGTCCCGACCCCGGCCCGAGGACGCCCTGGCGGCAGCCCTCGCAGGAACGAAAGAGCAGTGCCCATGGCCCGCGACCTCACCCCCGGAACCGGCATCCGCAAGGGTCGGCTGAGGGTGTACCTCGGTTCCGCCCCGGGGGTCGGCAAGACCTACCGGATGCTGGACGAGGCCCGGCGCAGACAGGAGCGCGGGGCCGACGTCGCGGTCGGGTACATCGAGTGCCACGGCCGCCGCCACACCGAGGGCATGCTGGACGGCCTGGAGGTCCTGCCGCGTGTCCAACGCTTCTACCGCGACGCCGAGTTCGACGAGATGGACCTCGACGCGGTGCTCACCCGCCGCCCGTCCGTCGTGCTGGTCGACGAACTGGCGCACACCAACATCCCCGGCGGCCGCCACGCCAAGCGCTGGCAGGACGTCGAGGAACTGCTGGCCGCCGGCATCGACGTCATCACCACCGTCAACATCCAGCACCTGGAATCGTTGAACGACGTCGTCCAGAAGATCACCGGCATCCCGCAGCGCGAGACCGTCCCGGACGAGGTGGTCCGCCGGGCCGACCAGATCGAACTCGTCGACATGGCCCCGCAGGCGCTGCGCCGCCGGATGGCCCACGGCAACGTCTACAGGGCGGAGAAGGTGGACGCCGCGCTCTCCAACTACTTCCGGGTCGGCAACCTCACCGCCCTGCGCGAACTCGCCCTGCTCTGGGTTGCCGGGCGGGTCGACGAGGGCCTGCGCGACTACCGGGCCAGCCACAACATCGACCGGGTCTGGGAGACCCGCGAACGCGTCGTGGTCGCCCTCACCGGCGGCCCCGAGGGCGAGACCCTGATCCGCCGCGCCGCCCGGATCGCCGACCGCACCGCCGGCGGCGACCTGCTGGCCGTCCACGTCACCCGCAGCGACGGCCTGGCCGGCGCCTCCTCCGGCGCGCTCGCCCAGCAGCGCCAGCTGGTCGAGACCCTCGGCGGCAGCTACCACGTGGTGGTCGGCGACGACATCCCCACCGCGCTGCTCACCTTCGCCCGCGCCCACGACGCCACCCAGCTGGTGCTCGGCACCAGCCGCCGCGGCCGGATCAACCGCTTCCTCACCGGCCCCGGTATCGGCGAGACCACCGTGGACGACTCCGAGGACATCGACGTCCACATGGTCACCCACGAGTTCACCGGCCGCGGCCGGCTGCCCTCGCTCGGCCGCCGCCACTCCAAGCGCCGCACCATCGCCGGCTACGCCGCCGGCCTCGTGGTGCCCTGGCTGCTGACCGCGATCCTGTCCCAGGCGCACGAGAGCATCAACCTGACCACCGATGCGCTGATCTTCCAGCTCGGCGTGGTCATCGTCGCCCTGCTCGGCGGCGCCATCTCCGCCCTGCTGGCCTCGGTCAGTGCCTCGCTGCTGCTCAACTACTACTTCATCCCGCCGATACACGCCCTGACCATCGGCGAGACCAACAACATCGTCGCCCTGGTCGTCTTCGCCTCCGTCGCGCTCGCCGTCGCCACCATCGTCGACCACGCCAGCCGGCTCACCAGTCGCGCCGCCCGTGCCACCGCCGAGGCCGAGACCCTCTCCACCCTGGCCGGCAGCGTGCTGCGCGGCGCCGACGCCCTGTCCGCCCTGATGGAGAAGTCCCGGACGGCCTTCGGCATGCAGGCCGTCGCCCTGCTCTCCCGGGTCGACGACGAGGTGCTCGCCCACTCCGAGGCCGAGCACCAGGACGACACCGACGGGCAGAGCGAGACCACCGAGGTGCCGGTCGGCGCGGACGCCGTCCTGGTCCTCACCGGCCGCCGGCTGCCGGCCGCCGACCAGCGCGTCCTCACCGCCTTCGCCGCGCACGTCGCCGTCGCGCTGGAACGCGACCGGCTCGCCATGGTCGCCGCCGAGGTCGAGCCGATCAAGGCCGCCGACCGGATGCGCACCGCGCTGCTCGCCGCCGTCAGCCACGACCTGCGCACCCCGCTCGCCGCCGCGCTCGCCTCGGTCGGCTCGCTGCGCAGCCCCGACGTCGAGTTCTCGCCCGAGGACCAGGCCGAACTGCTCGCCACCGCCGACGAGTCGCTGGTCAAGCTCACCCGCCTGGTCGACAACCTGCTCGACATGAGCCGCCTCCAGGCCGGCGCGCTCACCCTGCACCTCGCCGAGACCCACCTCGACGAGATCCTGCCCCGGGCGCTCGACAGCCTCCCCGACCCATACGCCCCGATCCAGCCGCTCGACCTGGACACCGCGCCGCCGGTGCTCGCCGACCCGCCGCTGCTGGAGCGGGTGCTCGCCAACGTGATCACCAACGCGCTGCGCTACAACGCGCCCGGCGCGCCCGTCCTGGTCACCGCCAGCCACCACGCCGACCAGGTCGAGATCCGGGTGATCGACCGCGGCCCCGGCATCGCCCCCGAGGAGCGGGACCGGGTCTTCCTGCCCTTCCAGCGCCTCGGCGACACCGACAACACCACCGGTGTCGGTCTCGGCCTCGCGCTCTCCCGCGGCCTGGCCGAGGCCATGGGCGGCAGCCTGGAGGTCGAGGACACCCCCGGGGGCGGCACCACCATGCTGCTCACCCTGCCCGCCGCCACTCGGGAGGAGCCCGTACATGAGTGGACGAACTGAACGAACCGCCGAAAGCTGCGTGTCCCGCGAAGCGACCGCCGAGCGGAGCGAGGTGGCCGCATGAGCGAGATCCTGATCGTCGACGACGAACCAGCCCTGCTGCGCACGCTGCGGATCAACCTCAGCGCCCGGCAGTACGCCGTGCGGACGGCCGCCAGCGGCGGCGAGGCGCTGGACCGCGCCGCGCACTCCGCCCCGGACGCCGTACTGCTCGACCTCGGCCTGCCGGACCTGGACGGCATGGACGTGCTGCGCGGCCTGCGCACCCGCAGCGCGATGCCGATCATCGTGCTCTCCGGCCGGTCCGGTGCCGCCGACAAGGTGGGCGCCCTCGACGCGGGCGCGGACGACTACCTCACCAAGCCGTTCCTGATGGAGGAACTGCTGGCCCGGCTGCGTGCCGTGCTGCGCCGGCCGGTGGGCGGTGCCCCGCTGGGGCGGCCGGTGATAGGCGACCACACCGTCGACCTGACGGCCACCACGGTGACCGGCCCGCGGGGCCCGGTGCGGCTCACCCCGACCGAGTGGCGGATCCTCGCCCTGCTGGTGGCCAACCCGGGCCGGCTGGTGCCCGGGCGGCAGATCCTGCGGGAGGTGTGGGGGCCGGCCCAGGAGGCGCGCGGCAACTACCTGCGGGTCTATCTGGCCGGGCTGCGCCGCAAGTTGGAGCGTGACCCGGGCCGCCCGCGGCACCTGATCACCGAACCGGGGATCGGGTACCGGTACGAGCCCTGAGCGCCCCCGGCCGCCGCCGCGTCAACGACCCGTCAAGAGCGGGCCGGAGACCGACAGGGGAGCGTCAAGGCAGGCCCGGAGCGGTGTTCCGTGGGCGTAGCGTCAGTGCTGACCGAGCGGGCCCGGCTCCAATGTGGGGGAGGCCCGGGACCGCTCCAGCCGCCGTTGAACGGCGGCCAGCAGGTGGGGGAGGGGCGGGGGGGGGGGCGGGGCGCGAGCCCCGCCGGATGAAAAGATCGTAGTTAGGAATACAGCAGCGCCCACCGCACACCCACGGCCACCCCCTCCCCCGGGACGCGCCCAGACACCCCCCCCCCCCCCGGCCGCCCGGCCCGGGCCGCCGCGCGGGGCGGGGGGGGGGGGGGCGGCGGGGGCGGCGGGGGCCGCCGGGCCCG
>NZ_JBHXTQ010000073.1:0-45049 GCF_042677305.1 Kitasatospora sp. NPDC127121
GGCCCCCTCACGCCCGGGCGCCCGCAGGAGACCCCTGGAAGACTCGAATCCCCGGCCCCGTCCAATCCCCGGCCGCGTCCGCTCCGAACACCCCGGCAGCGCCCCCCGCGCCTGGCGGGGTACGGGGGGCGCACCCGCCCGCACGAGAGGAGCCGCAGGTGGACGAGCCGACCCGGACGCGCCCGCACTGCCTGGTCACCGGCGCCACCGGCTACATCGGCGGGCGCCTGGTGCCCGAACTGCTCGCCGCCGGGTACCGGGTGCGCTGCCTGGTCCGCGACCCGCTCCGGCTGCGGGACCAGCCCTGGCGGGCCGACGTGGAGGCCGTCACCGGGGACGTCACCCGCCCCGAGACCCTGCCCGCGGCCTTCGACGGCATCGACGCCGCCTACTACCTGGTCCACTCCCTGGGCACCGGGCCCGGCTTCGAGACCCGGGACCGGCAGGCCGCCGAGGCCTTCGCCGAGGCGGCCGCCGCCGCCGGCACCCGGCGCATCGTCTACCTCGGCGGACTGCTGCCCGCAGGCGTGCCCGAACCGCACCTGTCGCCCCACCTGCGCTCGCGCGCCGAAGTGGGCCGCGCCCTGCGCACGGGCGGCGTCCCCACCGCCGAACTGCGGGCCGCGGTGATCATCGGCTCCGGCTCGGCCTCCTTCGAGATGCTGCGCCACCTGACCGAACGGCTCCCGGCGATGGTCACCCCCCGCTGGGTCGACACCCGCATCCAGCCGATCGCCGTACGCGACGTGCTGCGCTACCTGGTCGGCGCCGCCGCCCTGCCCCCCGAGGTCGACCGCACCTTCGACATCGGCGGGCCCGACGTGCTCACCTACCGGCTGATGATGCGCCACTACGCCGAGGTCGCCGACCTGCCCCGGCGCCTGATCGTGCCGGTGCCCGTGCTCTCCCCGCGCCTGTCCAGCCACTGGGTGGGCCTGGTCACCCCCGTACCGGGCTCGCTCGCCCGCCCGCTGGTGGAGTCGCTGCGCCACGAGGTGGTGTGCCGCGAACACGACATCGCCCGCTGGATCCCCGACCCGCCCGAGGGCCTGACCGGCTTCGACCGGGCCGTGGAACTGGCCCTGCGGCGTATCCGCGACGCCCAGGTCTCCACCCGCTGGTCCTCCGCCTCCCTGCCCGGCGCGCCCAGCGACCCGCTGCCCACCGACCCCGACTGGGCCGGCGGCAGCCTCTACCAGGACCTGCGCCGGCGCCGGGTGGCCGCCGACCCGGCCGCGCTGTGGCGGGTGGTGGAGGGCGTCGGCGGCGAGAACGGCTGGTACTCCCTGCCGCTGGCCTGGGCCCTGCGGGGCCGTCTGGACCGCCTGGCCGGCGGCGTCGGCCTGCGCCGGGGCCGCCGCGACCGCCACCGGCTGCGGGTCGGCGACGCGCTCGACTTCTGGCGGGTCGAGGAGATCGAACCCGGACACCTGCTGCGGCTGCGCGCCGAGATGCGCCTGCCGGGCCTGGCCTGGCTCGAACTGCGCGTGACGCCCGACGGCGACGGCGGCGCGCTGTACCAGCAGCGGGCGCTGTTCCACCCGCACGGACTGGCCGGCCACCTCTACTGGTGGTCGGTGGCGCCCTTCCACGCCCTGGTGTTCGGCGCCATGGCCCGCAACATCACCGAACGCGCCCGACCCGCTGCCCGACCCGCCTGACACTCGACCCGCCGCCTGACACCCGCACCCGCACCCCACCGCACGAGGCCCCCCGATGAGCACCGCCGTCGTCCTGTTCACCCAGGACCTGCGCCTGCACGACAACCCCGCCCTGCACGCCGCCCGCACCCGCGCCGACCAGGTCGTCCCCCTGTTCGTCCTCGACCCGGCCATCGCCCGGGCCGGCTTCGCCGCCCCCAACCGGCAGGCCTTCCTCGCCGAGAGCCTCGCCGACCTCGACCGGGCACTGCGCGCCGCCGGCTCCCGCCTGGTCCTGCGCCACGGCGACCCCGCCGAACAGGCCGCCCGCCTGGCCGCCGAGTGCGGCGCCGACACCGTCCACACCAACGCCGGCGTCTCCGCCTTCGCCACCCGCCGCGAACACGCCCTGCGCCGCGCCCTCGGCGAGCGCCTGCACCTGCACGACGCCGCGCTCACCATCGTCCCCGCCGGCCTCGTCACCCCGGCCGGGCGCGACCACTACGCCGTCTTCACCCCCTACCACCGCGCCTGGCAGCAGGCCCCCCGGCGCACCGTCCTGCCCGCCCCGCGCACCCTCGCCACCCCCGACGGCCCCGCGAGCGCCCCGCTGCCCGCCGCCCCCGCCGGCACCTCCCCGGGCCGCGCCCCCGGCGGCGAGAGCGCCGCCCGCCGCCGCCTGCGCGCCTGGAACCCGGACGACTACGAGCAGTTGCACGACGACCTCGCCGCCGACGCCACCTCCCGCCTCTCGCCGTACCTGCACTTCGGCTGCCTGTCCGCCACCGAACTCGCCCACCGCGCCGGGAAGTCCGACACCCCCGGCGCGGCCGCGCTGGTGCGCCAACTCGCCTGGCGCGACTTCCACCACCAGGTCCTCGCCGCCCGCCCCGACGCCGCCCACGCCGACTACCGCCCCCGCCCCGTCCGCTGGTACGACGACGAACGCGAGCTCCAGGCCTGGCGCGAGGGCCGCACCGGCTACCCGATCGTCGACGCCGGCCTGCGCCAACTCGCCCACGAGGGCTGGATGCACAACCGGGCCCGCCTGCTCACCGCCTCCTTCCTCACCAAGAGCCTGCGCCACCACTGGCGCCCCGGCGCCGCACACTTCCTCGCCCTGCTCGTCGACGGCGACCTCGCCAACAACCAGCTCAACTGGCAGTGGGCCGCCGGCACCGGCACCGACACCCGCCCCAACCGCGTCCTCAACCCGCTGCGCCAGGCCGACCGCTACGACCCCGACGGCGTCTACGTGCGCCGCTGGGTCCCCGAGCTCGCCCACCTGCCCGCCCGCGCCGTCCACCGCCCCTGGGAGCTCGCCGAGCCCCCGGCCGGCTACCCGGCGCCCCTGCTGCCCCCCGACGCCCTCGGCACCCGCCTGCGCGAGAGCGGCTGAACCGCCCTCGTCCTCACCCGCACTCATCCGCCCTGACCCGAAACTCACCCGAGCTCACCCGAACGGCGTAGCACCGCGTCCGCTCCCGCGCGGGCCCCACCCGCCTCCCGTTGGATGAACCTGCGGCCCGGCCGCCCCCGACAGGCCGCCCCCGGCAGGCCGCCCCCGGCAGGCCGCCCCACCCCCGGCGTACCACCCGAAGGAGCAGGAGCATGCCCATCTCCAGGACCCGCGACGGCGTCGAGATCTTCTACCAGGACTGGGGCAGCGGGCGCCCCGTCGTGTTCATCCACGGCTGGCCGCTCAACGGCGACGCCTGGCAGGACCAGCTGAAGGCCGTCGCGGACGCCGGCCTGCGGGCCATCGCCCACGACCGGCGCGGCCACGGCCGTTCCGCCCCGGTCTACGGCGGCTACGACTTCGACACCTTCGCCGACGACCTCGACAGCCTGCTCACCGGGCTCGACCTGCGCGACGTCACCCTGGTGGCCCACTCGATGGGCGGCGGCGAGCTCGCCCGCTACATCGGCCGCCACGGCACCGGGCGGATCCGCTCCGCGGTCCTGCTGTCGGCGATCACCCCGTCCATGCTGCAGGGCCCCGACAACCCGCACGGCGTGCCCGGCAGCGTCTTCGACGACATCAAGGCCGGCATCCTCACCGAGCGCTCCCAGTTCTGGCAGGACACCTCCGTCAACTTCTTCTCCGCCGACCGCCCCGGTTCCCGCGTCACCCAGGGCAACCGGGACGCGTTCTGGTTCATGGCGATGCACCAGACCATCGAGGGCGGCGTCGACTGCGTGGACGCCTTCGGCTACACCGACTTCCACGAGGACCTGGCCAAGTTCGACATCCCCACCCTGATCGTGCACGGCGACGACGACCGGATCGTCCCCGTCGAGGCCACCGCCCGCCGGGCCGCCCGGATCATCCCCGGCGCCGTCCTGAAGGTGTACGAGAACGGCTCGCACGGCATCGCGATGGTCCCCGGTGACAAGGAGCGCTTCAACGCCGACCTGCTGGAGTTCCTCAAGCGGTGAGGGCGCCCCAGGGCAGCTTCAGGGCGCGCGGCGCAGGGACAGCGCCGTGACGTCGTCGCGGCTGCGGCCCCCGCTCCAGCGGCGGGCCTCGCGGTCCAGGGCCTCGGGCAGCAGGGCGGCGGGGGCGGCGGCGAGGGCGGCCAGGCCCCGCTCGACGGGGTAGAACGCGCCGGTGGCGTCCTGGGCCTCGGTGATCCCGTCGGTGAGCAGCACCAGCACGCCGTCCTCGGGCAGCGCGAACCACCGGACGGTGCGCACCTCGTCGGTCAGCTCCGCCAGCCCGAGCGGCACCCCGGCCGGCAGCTGCACGGCCTCGACCCGGCCGCCGTGCAGCAGGTAGGGGGCGAGGTGGCCGCAGTTGACGGCCTGCACGTCCGCGCCGCGCTCCACGCCCAGCACGGTCGCGGTGACGAAGCGCTCGCTCTCGCCGCCCTGCACCGCGTACGCGTTGTGCCGCTCCACCGCCGCCTCCAGGGCGTCCGCGACGCCGGTCAGCGCCGGCTCCCGGAAGGCCGCCTCCCGGAAGGCGCTCAGCACCGCGAAGCCCGCGCCGATCGCCGGCAGGCCCTTGCCCTGCACGTCGCCCACCAGCACCCGGGTGCCGTACGGGGTGTCGGCGACGTCGTACAGGTCGCCGCCGACCAGGGCGTCCTCCTCCACCGGCCGGTACAGCCCGTACAGCTGGACGTCGGGGGTGAGCACCGGCAGCGGGCGCAGCAGCTGGCGTTGCAGGGCGACGGCGGTCTGCCGCATCCGGAACAGCTCCCGCTCGCGCCGCACCCGTCGTGTGCACAGCCCGACCACGGCCGCCTCGGCGCCGACCACGCCCACCAGGGTGCCCACCCGGGCGGCCAGCGAGGACGGCGGGAACAGCACCGTGCTGACCGCCACCACCCCGGCCACCCACACCGAGACCGCGACCGTCTGCGCGACGGTGCCCAGCCCCGCCAGCAGGGCGGGCAGGAACACCAGCAGCAGCACCAGCCGGGCGCTGGTGCCGCTCGCCGCCTGGGCGAGCAGCACCACCGCGGTGGAGGCCAGCACCCCCAGCACCACCGCCCGGTTGCCCGGCGCCCGCGTCCCCCCGTCGTCCCGGTCCCCGCTCCCGTCCGCGCCGCCCACCCCGCCGTCCTCTCCGCCGCCTCGCCGTCCCCCCCAGGCATACCGGCGGCCCCACCCGGCCGCCAGCGCAGCCCGCCCGGACGGGCGAGCGCCCGCCCGGGCCCGGACGCCCGGCGCCCAGCTGCCCGCCGCCCGGGCGTCAGGCGCAGGTGCTGTCCGCGCAGAGCTGCCACGGCTCCCAGGAGACGAACCGGTCCACCTCGGTGGTCCGCCACGAGCGGTCGCGGTTCCACTCGCGGACGGTCACCCGCAGCCGCCCGTCCGGCAGTTGGACGACCGAGGTCGGCGCGCCCAGGCCCGCGTTGGGGTCCGGCAGCCTGGGCAGCTGCCGCACCGGGCCCCAGGAGTCCTGGGCGTCGACGTCCTGGCTGCGCACCTCCATCGCCGCGTTCGTGCCGGCGCCGGAGGCGAAGGCGTGCAGCCGGCCGTCGCGTTCCCTGAAGAGCGTGAGCCCGCCGTGGTACGGCGGCGGGGACAGCTCGAAGTTCTCGGTCGGGGTCCAGGAGTCGCCGGGCGCGGGCAGGACGGTGTGGCAGAAGCCGCCGTAGGAGGCGAAGAACACCTCCAGGGCGCCGGCGCCGTTCTCGACGGCGCTCACCTGGTACAGCTTCGGGCCCACGGGGGTGGCGCTGACGCGCTCCCAGCCGCCGTAGGCGCCCCCGGGCGCGTCCTGGGAGCGGTGCCAGACGAAGGGCAGGAGGGAGGCCGCCGAACTGTCGTAGAACTGCTGGAACTGTTCGGTCCGCCCGTCGGAGCGCGGCGTCTCCAGCAGGGTGTTCGGGAGGGCGGTACTGGCCAGGCCCTGGGCGGCCGCGTCGGCCCCGCACCCGGCGGCGACGCCCGGCGAGGGGGCGGTGCCCGCCGTCGTCGTGGCCCACGCGGTCGTCCCCGCGAAGGCCACGGCCAGCACACCCGACAGCACGGCTTGCGGAAGTCTCCTGTACACGGTCGGTGAACCTCCCCATTCGGTAACGGAAAAGGAGTGCCCGGCAGGGGAGTTGGCCGCTTTCGCCGGCCCCTCGCGCGGGACCGGCACATTCTCGTGCACCGGCGCCGGGGCGGACAGGGCGCCTGCGGGGCGGCCGGACGGGATCCGGCCGAACGGCGGCCCGCCCCGGCGGCGGGGGAAGGCCGGCCGGTCCGGGGGCGACAGGTCAGGCGGTCGGCAGGTCCGGGGCGGCGTCACCGCGGGGACGGCCGCGGAACAGCTCGTCCAGGTGGTGGGTGAGGATCGCCAGCGCGGCGTCGCCGGTGCGCTGGCCGCCGAGCACGCTGGAGCCGAGGCCGTTGACCATGGCCAGCAGCCCGGCGGCGGTCATCTCCGGGTCCCTGGCGGGGTCGATCTGCCCGGCCTGCTGGGCCGTGCGGACCTGCTTGGCGAGGAAGCCCTCCAGCAGGTCGGGCTGGGGCGTCCCGTGCTTCTCCACCAGCGCGGGATCGCTGAGCACCAGCGTGTAGTAGGCGGCGTAGGTGCGGGTGATCCGGCGGCTCTCCGGGTCGGTGGGCAGGATGCTGGACAGGACCGCGGTCACCAGGCCGCGCGGCGTGGGCGGGGTGGCGGCCGCGGTGATCCACGCCGCCATGCGGGCCTGGAGCTGGGCGCCGAGCCGCTCCAGCGCGTCCAGCAGCAGCCCCTCCTTGGTCGTGAAGTAGTACTGCACCAGCCGCAGGGAGACGCCCGCCTCGGTGGCGACCGCCCGCATGCTGGCCGCCTGCAGCCCCTGGGTGTCGGCGATGCGCAGCAGCGCTTCGGCGATCTGCCGCCGGCGTTCCTCGTGATCGACCCGCGCGTTCATGTACGACCTCCCTGGTACACCCGTATCATGCCGTGATACACATGTATCATGCGAATCAGCCAGTTCAAGAACGACCAGGCCGGGGACCGGTTTCGCGCCGCCTATGAGCAGGCCCTGACGGAACTGTGGCCCGGGCCGCGGACGGCGCTGGACCTCCCGACCGCGTTCGGGACCACCCGCGTCTACCGGACCGGCCCGCAGCACGGCGAGCCGATCGTGCTGCTGCCCGGCTCGGGCGGAAACGCACTGATGTGGCACCGCTACATCGACACGCTGGCCCGCCACCGCCCGGTCATCGCCGTCGACACGGTCGGCGAACCGGGCGCGAGCGTGCAGAGCGCCCCGATCGCCGACGGCCGGGACGCGGCCGCCTGGCTGGACGAACTCCTGGCCGCACTGGAGGTGACGGACGCCCAGGTCGTCGGCTGCTCCTACGGCGGCTGGCTGGCGCTCCACCACCAGATCCATCATCCCGGGCGGGTCGCCTCCCTCACCCTGGTGGACCCGGCGGGCTTCGCCGACATGGGCGCCCGGTTCTACGCCTGGGTGATCGCCGGCGGCCTCGCCGCCACCGCGCCGCGGGCGCTGCGCCCCCGACTGGCCCGCCTGGTCGGCAACAGCGCCATCCTGGAGACCGAACTGATGGCCCTGATGCGCGCGTCGATGGGGTTCCGCCGCGCGCTCCCGGTGCCCCCGGTCCTGTCCGACGAGGAACTGCGCCGCCTGGACGTCCCCGCACTGTTCCTGCTCGGGGAGCGCAGTGCCATGCACGACGCGCACGCGGTCGCCGAGCGCCTCGGCCGCCTCGTGCCCTCGGCCCGGACGGAGATCGTGCCCGGCGCCGGCCATGCCCTGCCGACCGACCGGCCGGACCTGGTGGCCGACCGCGTCCTGCACCCCGCCGGGCGGTAGCGCCACCGGCCGGCCCCGGGGGCTCCCGCCGTGCGGGTCCGGGCTCCCGGCCGTCGGGGGAGGGGCGGAATGGGCCTGGTCCGGGCGGTGTTGGGCGAGGGTGACGATACCCCTGGGGGTACATGGCAGAATTGCCACATACCCCCACCCGTATTTTTCGGGACCGCCCCGAGAACGGAGCACCACGTGAACCGCCCCGCCCCCGCCGTACGGCCCGCCGCCCCGCCCCCCGAACCCGACGCCCGCCCCGGGCCGCTCGGCCGGCTCGGCCTGTGGTCGGTGCGCCACGTCAAGGCCGTCCTGGCCGGCTGGCTGCTCGTCGTCATCGGGCTGGGCGCGTTCGCCCCGCAGGTCACCACCGCCCTGTCCGGCGCCGGCTGGCAGGCCGACGGCTCCGAGTCGGTCACCGTCCGCCGGCTCGCCGAACAGCACTTCGCCGGCAACGCCTCCTCCGCGATCCAGATCGTCGTCACCGCCGACCGCCCCGTCACCGAACCCGCCGTCCAGCAGGTCATCGCCAAGGCCGGCGAACTCGCCGCCGCCGACCCCCGCGTCTCCACCGTCATCGCCCCCCGGCCCGGCGCCACCATCAGCCCCGACGGCCGCACCGCCGTCCTGCTCGCCGGCGCCAAGGCCTCACCGGACGACATGGTCCGCGCCGCCGACGACCTCAAGAAACCCCTCGCCGACCTCTCCGCCCCCGGCATCGACGTCCACGCCACCGGCGCCTCCGTCCTGTGGAGCGACTTCAACAAGGCCAACCACGACGCCATGATGAAGTCCGAGTTCATGTCCTGGCCGGTCACCCTGGCCATCCTCGTCCTCGCCTTCGGCTCCCTCGTCGCCGCCGGCCTGCCCCTGCTGCTCACCATGGCCGGCCTCGCCGCCTCCGCCGGCTCCCTGGTCCTGATCAGCCACCTGTTCCCGGTGTCCGTCTGGGCGATGAACTTCGCCATGATGTTCGCCCTCGCCCTCGGCATCGACTACGCCCTCTTCCTCGTCGTCCGCTTCCGCAGCGCCCGCAGCGCCCGCGACATCCGGACGGGACGCGCCCCGGACACCGCCCGGGCCGTCGCCGAGACCATGGACACCGCCGGCAAGGCCGTCCTGCTCTCCGGGGCCACCGTCCTGGTCAGCCTCTCCGCCGTGATGCTCGTCCCCTCCCCGGCGTTCCGCTCCATGGCCGGCGGCATCATGCTCGCCGTCCTGTTCGTCCTCGCCGCCACCCTCACCCTGCTGCCCGCCGTCCTCGGCAAGCTCGGCCCCCGCGTCGACGCCCTCGCCCTGCCCTGGGCCAGGACCGGCGCACACCACTCGCCGCGCTTCGCCGCCTGGGGCGAACGCCTGTGGCAGCACCCCCTGCGCTACGGCGCCCTCGCCCTCGCCGCACTGATCGCCCTCGCCGCCCCCGTGATCGGGCTGCGCACCGCCATGCCCTCCATCACCGTCCTGCCCGGCGACGCCAGCGCCCGCGCCGGCTACACCGCCGTCCAGCAGGCCTTCGGTCCCGGCGCCCCCGGCACCCTGCAGATCCTCACCCCCGCCGGCCAGGCCGCCGACACCGCCGCCCGCACCGCCGCCACCCCCGGCATCGCCGGCGTCATGCCCGCCCAGGACGCCGCCGACGGCTCCGGCTGGTCGATGATCCAGGCCGTCCCCGCCGTCGACCCCTCCAGCCCCGACCTCGCTCACACCGTCCACACCCTGCGCGCCGAACTGCCCACCGACGCCCTGGTCGGCGGCGCCGCCGTCGAGAACCTCGACCTCCAGCACCTGCTCACCGAGAAGACCCCGCTGGTCATCGGCGTGGTCATGGCCCTCGGCTTCCTGCTGCTGCTCGTCGCCCTGCGCGCCCCGCTGATCGCCGCCCTCGGCACCGCCGCCAGCCTGCTGTCCACCGGAGCCGCCTTCGGCGTCGCCCGCCTCGTCTTCCAGGACGGCCACGGCGCGGGCCTGCTCGGCTTCACCCCGCAGGGCTTCCTGGACGGCTGGGCACCGGTGTTCTTCTTCGCGATGATCTTCGCCATCGCGATGGACTACACCGTCTTCCTGCTCGCCTCCGCCAAGGAGCACTACGAACGCACCGCAGACCCCCGCGCGGCCATGACCGGCGCCCTCGCCCACTCCGGCCGGGTCGTCTTCGCCGCGGCGGGCGTCATGGTCGCCGTGTTCCTCACCTTCGCCCTGTCCGGGCCGCTGCCGCCCAAGGAAATGGGCATCGTGCTCGGCGTCGCCGTCCTGCTGGACGCCGCCCTGGTCCGGCTCGTCCTGCTGCCCGTCCTGCTGCGCCTGACCGGCCGCGCCGCCTGGCACACCCCGGCCTGGCTGGACCGCGTCCTGCCGAGGATCAGCTTCTCCCACGACTAGGGGCTCTCTTTCGGATCACGCCGGGCGCGCGACGCCGGAGCACGCACCTCGCTGCGTTGTCGTCGGTCGCCGATGCTCCGCATGGACTCCCTCCTCCGCCTTGCGATGCACGCACTCCGACGCCGCGCGCTGATCCGACGTGATCCGAAAGAGAGCCCCTAAGCCCGGCCCGGCACCCCGCCGAGCCCGCGCCGAGCCCGCGCCGAGCCCGCGCCGAGGCCCGTCGAACCCGCGCCCGCGACCGGACGAAAACCGGTTGCGGGCGCGGCCGCACGCCTGCGACCGTACGGCTCCCGCCAACACCCCCTCCACGAGGCCCTGATGACCATCTACTTCTACGGCGCCGACGAAGCCCCGCACGGCTGCTTCTCCAACTTCTCCCCCCACCCCCTCCACCTCGACGGACACCTCTGGCCCACCTCCGAGCACTACTTCCAGGCCCAGAAGTTCGCCGGCACCCGCCACGCCGACCTCGTCCGCCGCGCCCGCACCCCGCTGCGCGCCGCCGAACTGGGCCGCGACCCGGCCGGACCGCTGCGCCGCGACTGGGAGCGCGTCAAGGACGACGTGATGCGCCGGGCGGTGGCGGCCAAGTTCCGGGAGCACCCGGACATCCGCGCCGTCCTGCTCGCCACCGGCGACGAGGAACTCGTCGAGGACACCGGCACCGACCACTACTGGGGGCGCGGACGCACCGGCACCGGCAGGAACATGCTCGGCCGCATCCTGATGCGCACCCGCACCCGGCTGCGCGCCGAGTTCCCCGCCGGACCCGCCGAGCGGGCGTGACACCGCAGCTCACCCGCAGGCGAGTTGACGGAACGTCATGACGAGGGGGTCGCCGCCATCAGGTCGTGCAGCAGGTCGGCGCCCAGGCCCAGGCCGGTCTTCGACTCGTCGGGCAGGTGGTAGTCGCGGTACCAGTCCGCGGGGGCCTCCGGGTGCGGGCCGCTGACCGCCACCCGGCCGGCGCCGTAGGGGGCGGTGACGGCGGCGGCGCGGCCGTTGGAATAGCGGGCCAGGACGTCCACGCCCGGGCCGTCGACGTCGAAGTACGGGCCGTCCTGGAAGTACATCCGCTGCGGGCGGCCGCGCCAGGCGACGTCGACGAGGCGGTCCTGCTCGTCGGTGACGGTCGCCCCCCGGGAGTGGATGTACTGCCCGGAGTCGCCCGGCAGGAGGTCGTAGCCCGGGTCGCCGGCCAGGTAGCCGCCCATGCACAGGCCCAGGTAGCGCCCGCCGCCCCGGACGAAGTCGCGCACCAGCTCCGGCGAGAAGCCGGGGTCGCGCTGCAGCAGGCCCCACGCGGTGCTCACCTCCTGCCCGTTGGTGCCGCCCGGCTGCACGTACAGCGCGGCGCCGGCCAGCACGCCCGCGCCGAAGCGCAGCCGCTCCTCGGGCCCGACGTAGCGCACCGCGAAGCCGTCGCGCTCCAGCAGCTCCCGCGCCGCCTCCGGGCAGCCCTCGCAGGCCGCCGGGCCCCGGTAGACCAGCGCGAGCGGCCGCCCGTCGGCGGCGGCGACCGCGTCGTCGGCCGCGCCGTCCGGCACGGGGGAGGCGCCGCTGGCGGACGCCGTCAGCAGCGCCGCCGCCACCGCCAGGGCCGCGGCGGCCCGCCCGGGCCGCCGCCCACCCCTCATGACCGGCACTCCCGCCATCGCCGACACCCTCCCCGCGTCCTACGCCGTGTGCAGCGACGACGCTACGGGCACAGCGGCCCGCGCCGCACGTCCGCCCCCCGAACGGATGCCCCCGCGCCGTCCGCGTTGACGGGAGGCGGGCCCGGGGGAGTAGCACGGACGGGCAGGTCAGGCGGGCGCGGCCTCGGCCCGCCGTTCGTCCTGGTGCCGCAGAAGATCGTCCGTCGTCATCGGGCAGGTCTGCCGGTCTGCCAGCGGCCGCCGGCCCCGGGAATTGACCCGTGAAAGTGGCATTCAATTGCCACCTGATGGCGGGTCTTTCCGGTTCTAGCCTGGTCCCATGACGACGACGAGCAACACCGCCACCGCCGCCCCCGTGCTGACCCGCCACGCCGAGGCCGAGACCTGCGCCGACCCGAGCAGCACCATGACCCTGCTCGCCGACTCGGCACACACCGAGGGCGGGTTCACCAGCTACCGCTCCACCTTCGCCAAGGGCGCCGTCGGGGCCCCCGCGCACTTCCACACCCGGGCGTGGGAGCTGTTCTTCGTGATCGGCGGCTCGCTGCAGGTGCTGGTCGGCGAGGAGGTCACGATCCTGGGCGAGGGCGACTTCCTCGCCGTGCCGCCGCACACCCCGCACGCCTTCGCCGCCGCCCCGGGCGCCGAGGCCGACGTCCTGTTCGTGTTCACCCCGGGCATGGACCGCTTCGACTACCTGCGCCTGCTGGGCCGCGTGATGCGCGGCGAGACCGACCCGGGCGCGATCGCCGCCTCCGCCGGGCGCTTCGACAACCACTACGTCGACAGCCCCGCCTGGCGCGCCGCCCTCGACCGGAGCGCCGCCCCCGCCTGAGGCCCCGACCGGGGCCCGTGACGGCCGCTCCCGGCGGGCCGGTGCGGGCCGGGTGTGGAACGGTGGAGGCCGGGGGTGTCCTGGTTGCGAGAGGAGTGGCCATGTCGTCGAAGCGTCGCCGCAAGAAGAAGGCCCGGGCCCGGCGCGGGGCCAACCACGGCCGCCGGCCCCAGTGCTGAGCGCCTGAACCGTGCGCGCGGCCGGGGCGCCGCCCCCGGCCGCACCGGGCGCTCAGCCCGGTTCGCGCCCGTGTCTGCGCCCGCGCCCGCGCGGCACGGCGTGGTACGTGCAGGTGTCCGTCCAGTTGCGGCCGAAGGTGAGCACCAGCACCGGGCCCCGCCCCTCGGCGCGGGCGGCCCGCAGCAGCGCGGCCGGGTCGGCGTCCGGCGGGATCTGCTCGTGCCGGAAGTGCACGTCGCTGCCCGGGCGCGGCCAGTACGGGTCCGGGCGGGGGATGCCGGGCAGGTCCCAGACCAGGGTGGCGTCGGCGGTGGACAGGCTCGGGCCGGGCATCCGCCGGCCGTCGGGGAAGAGGCCGCGGTCGCGGTGGTAGCGCAGCGCGTAGGCGACCGTGCCCGGTGAGTACGGCGGTTCGTCGCCCCAGGTGTTCGGGAAGCCCCAGTCGGCCAGGCCCGCCGCGCCGATCCTGGGCAGGACGGCGGTGATGTCCTCGCCGGTGGCGAAGTAGGCGGCGGCGCTCATCCGGCAGACCAGCACGCCGCGGCCCTCGGCGGTGGTGGTGAGCAGGCCGAGCGAGGCGGGGCGGTCGCAGTGGTCGGCGACGCGGGTCAGCAGGTGCGTGACGCCCTCCACCGCGGCCAGGCCCTCGACCATCCGGCGGATCCGCTCGCGCTCGGCGGCCCGCAGCGCCTCGACCTGCGGCGAGGAGGCCAGGGCGCGCAGCCGGCGGGTGGTGGGCAGGCGGGCGCGCAGCGCGTCCCGGGCCCGTACGGGCTGGGCCAGCAGCATGCCGAGCAGGTACTCGAAGCCGTTCACCGGGCGGGGTCCTCTCGGGCCGGGTGGCGCCCGCGCGGGTCGCGGCGTCCGCCCCACAGGCTGGCCCGGCGGCGGCCCGCACCGCAATGCGCCGCCGTACCCGAATTCCGCCGACCGCCGGGTTCAGCCGAGGGCGCCGACCGCCGTCCGGACGGCCTGCGGCAGGCCGAGCAGGTCGGTGCTGTCCGTCCACTGGTCCACGCCGCCCACCGGCGGCAGGGCGCGCAGCCGCGCGTCGGTGACCGTCTCCAGCAGCGCCCGGGCGAAGCGGCCGGCGTCCAGGACGAGGTAGGGGCGGCCGTGGAACGGCCGGCGGGCCGCCGCCAGCGGTGCGGTCAGCCCCAGGGCGTTGTGCCGGCGGGCCGCGGCCTCGTACGCCTCGCACAAGTACCGTTCCCGCTCCGCAAAATGACTGGACGTCAGCGCGCCGTGCAGCAGCGGCCCCAGCTCCCCGGCGGCGCCGGTGCGCCCGAACGCGCTGCCCAGCCACTTGCCGTACGGGGCGTAGCGGCGCTCCATCAGCAGGGACAGCCGCATCACCTCCCGGACCAGGCGGGCGGCCACCACCATCGAACCGAGCTCGTCGCCGACCTCGGCGCAGCGCCCGACGAACGCCTCCTCCTGCTCGATCCGGCGCCACTGGCAGGCCAGCAGGTAGCGCCACACCTGCTCCGGGTACCAGGCCAGGTGGCGCCGGGCCGCGGTGAGGTCGCCCGGGCCGTCGTGGAACACCGCGCCGCCGGTCACCTCGGCCAGGCGCTGCTGCGGCAGTGCCAGCCAGTCACCGGCCCCCGGGTCCGTCCGGTACCACCCGGCCGCCGCCGGGCCCAGCCGGGCGGCCAGCCAGGACGGCACGTCGTGGACCTCGACCAGGTGGTCCACCGGGCCCTCGGTCCAGTCGGGGTGGCGCACCGGGTCGAGCGGGTCCGGGCCGCGCCGGAAGTGCGTGGAGCGGCCGCGCACTTGCCGGGGCAGCCGGTGCGCCAGCACCTCGCGCAGCCGCTTCCCGTGGCGGGCGGCGTCGCCGGGGGAGAGGAACAGTTCCAGGCGCGGGCCCCAGTCGTGGTCCGTCGAGCGGGCGGTGTCGAAGCCCAGCACCTCCGAGCCCGCGCCCACCCGCGCCGCCGCGTACCCGAGTCCGGGGAACGCCTCGGCCAGCAGCGGGCGCACGGCCTCCTCGTGCAGCGTCCGAGCCAGCTCCAGGCCGGGGACGAACGCGCCACCATCATCGGGAGTCGTCATGGGGCCCACTGTGCCAACACCCCGCTGCCCCGGGCCACCGGATTCCGGACCACCGCCTCCCGGAAACCCCTTCCGTCGGCTGCCGTGTCCGCCGGCCGCCGCCCTTTCCCCCGGCGGACAAACACAGAGAGACCGCTCGGGCCGCTGGGGCCGGGCGGTCTCTGCTGTTCGGACGGGCCCATGCGCCAACACGGCCCGCTGCCGGTGTTCCCGAGAATTTGGAGTAGACAGCGCCCCCGGGTTCCTGACCCGCAGGTCTGGATGACGCTGCTGCACATCGTCACATTCAGCCAGGACGGCTACAAGGGCGAGTTGCACAAAAATGCATCAAATTCCGGTTTCGAGTTCCTGAACTGCACTGATGTCACAGGGTTGTGACGAGATTGCGGGCCGGGCCCGGGATTCTGGCGCATCAATCTTCGCGATGTTCACCGAACCGATTGGGAATCACCCGTACGCCTGACAGAGTGTTGCGCGAAACGGGTTCCTCGCGTGACGCCAACCACCGAAGTTCCCGTCCGTTGGAGTAGACGGTGATATAGGAGGTCCTCGATGACGAGGAAGCGGAAGAAGAAGCGCGCCCCCGCCCACTGCGCCGCCGGCCACCCGGCGCCGCCGCGACCGGGCCTGCCCTGGTCGTCCGGCCCCGTGCGGACGGCCGTGGTCGTCGTCGTGGTCGTCGTGGCCGCCGCCCTGGTGAGGACGGGCATGTCGGCGGGAGCGGCGCTCGAACTGGCCACCGGCGGACTGCTGTTGAATGCCAGGCTCCAGCAGGGGCGGGCCTAGAAGGAACGCCGGACCGCGATGGGACGCCAGGAGAAACCGATCGCGGCGACCGAGCCGGCCCTGGGCCGGCTCGCCGCGTTGCTGCGCGAGCAGCGTGAAGAGGCGGGGCTGACCTACCGTCAGCTCGCCGACCGGACCAACTACCACCCGACCACCCTGCAACGGGCCACCAGCGGCCGGACCATGCCGAACTGGGAGGTCGTCGAGGCCCTCACCCGGGCCTGCGACGGCGACCTCAAGGCGGCCCGCCGCAAGTGGACCCTGGCCAACTACTGGGCCCACGTCCCGCGCCCCTCCGGGACCCAGCGCCGGGCGCCCCGACGGCTCAACCCCGAGCAGGTCGACTCCCTCGCCGACCTGCGACGGGCGATGCACGAGATGCGGCGCAAGGCCGACTGGCCCTCCCTGGAGGAGCTGGACCGCCGGGCCCGGGCCGGGGGAGGGCGCCTGCCCTCCAGCACCCTGGCGCTGGTCCTCAGGGGTGAGGCCCCGCTGCGCAAGGCGGTGTTCCTCACCTACATGGAGGTCTGCGGGGTCAAGGAGGCCCGCCGCGCACTGTGGGCGGCGGCCTGGGAGCGGATGAACAACGCCCGCACCCCGGCACCGGTCAACTCCCGCACGTACCAACGGGAGTTCACCCGGGCCATGCAGTCCTCCAGCAGCGGCACCCCGACGGACACCCTGTTCAAACTGTGGGTGACCCTGCGCAACAGCCTGGCCGCCGACCGCGCCGAGGACGCCGGCCACCCCGGCCACCCCGGCCACTCCGGCCACTCCGGCCACTCCGCTGCGACGGGCCGCGACGGCACCGGCGGCGGCCCGCCGGTACTCGTGTGACCCGGTCCGCGGACGGGAACGCGCCACCAGCGCCCCGTCCGCGGACCAGCACCCACCCGCGCCACCTCGGGAATCAACCATGCCGACACCACCACGACAGCCGACCACCGCCAACGCCACGACCACCGCCATGACCACCGCCACCGGACCGGCGCTGGGCCTGTGGGCGCTGTACGACCTCCACCTGCGCCACTACCTCGACTACGCCGCCCTGCTGCTCCCCGCGGCCGACGCCCCGCTGGCCGTCCAGGGCGCCTTCGACGACCTCAGCGGCCACTGGCTCGACGCCCTGGCCACCGCCAGCCCGGCCGCCTGCGCCTGGCAGGCGGTCCGCCGACGCGTCTGCGCCCTGGCCGGCCCGCGCCCGCTCGGCCCGGTCGCCCACCTCACCGCCCCCCAGCAGGACGTCCTGCTGCTGCACCTGGTCCTCGCCCTGCCCGCCGCCGAGGTCGCCGCGCTGACCGGCACCGAACCGGGCGCCGTCCACGTGCAGTTGCGCTCGCTGGCGGCCGTCCGCCGGTAGCGGCCGCCGCCCCGGCCCGCTCCCGCCGTTCCACCGGCCGGGTTGCCCCCGGCCGGTCCGGCGGCTCACCGCACGGGGCTCGCGACCGGGTCGGGGTCGGGGGCGCTGGGGGATGGGGCGGCGGCGCGGGCGCGGGCGCGGACCTCGGCGACGGCCGGGCAGGTGGCGTAGACGCGGGTGAGGTGGGCCAGGTGGTCGGCCTCGGACTCCAGGTCCGGCCCCAGGGCGTGCGGCGGTTCGGCCGCCGGGGCGGTGCGCGGGGTGTCGGGGTTGGGCCGGGCGCCAGCGGCCGCGCGTTCCAGTGCGGCGGCCAGTGCGGCGGCCTCGGCGGTGGCGTCGGCCCGGGCGGCGGACGGGGGGAAGCGCGAGGTGGCGGCGGCGAGCCACCGCGGGGTGCGCGGGTCGAGGTGCTGACGCAGGATCAGCCGGGCGTCGTGGATCTCGATGATCCGCCGGTACAGGGCGAACTGCGGGTCGCGCGGCGGCAGCAGCGGCAGCCGGCTGGCCGGGGCGAGCGCGATCTCCGGCAGCACGGTGTGCAGGTCCCGCCAGAGCGGGGCCAGCGCCCGGTAGCGGCGGTGGGCGCGCAGCCAGCCGCGGACGGCGGCGTGCGCGGCCGGCCACACCGTGGTGCCCAGGCCGGTCGCCAGCAGTGCCACGCACAGCAGGCCCAGGACGCCGCACAGGGCGTCCTCGGCGCCGGCCTGGGTGCCGGTGGCCGCCGCCTGGACGACGTCGTCGACGCCCCAGGCGTTCCACAGCAGGCCCGCGACCAGGCTCAGGGTGAGCAGCCGCAGCCCGCTGCGCTGCCGCCCGGGCGCGGCGGCGCGGGCGAGCCGGGCGAGCTGGCGCAGCAGGGCGGTGAGGCAGTAGGCGAGGTAGAGCACGCCGGCGGCGGTGTACCCGGCCAGCGCCAGGCGGGCGCCGGTGGAGGGCGCGGCGGTGAGGTCGGAGGCATCCAGGCCCGGCGCGGCGGCGACGAACAGGACCGCCCGCACCCCCAGGACACCGGCCAGCAGGGCCAGCTGGCGCCGCACCGCGCGGCGAGCGGGCTCGGGTGTGCGCAGGACGCCGGCCAGCAGCCGGATCGCGCAGGCCGCGCCGATGCGCAGCGTGTCGCCGAGCAGGACGGGCAGGGCGGGCGCGATCCCGAGCCGGTGCAGCCGGTCGGCGGCCTGGACGGTGGGCGGGGCGAGCAGCAGCAGGGCGGCGGCGAGCAGCGCGGTGGCGTAGCAGCTGTAGCGGGCGATGGCGCGCGGGTTGGTCCGGCGGCCGCGGGCGAAGTGCCAGGCGCTCAGGGCGAAGAACAGCGCGACGCCGTAGAGGACGAGGCCGCTCACGGACGCCCCGCCGCCCGGTCGCCGGCCGCCCGACCGCCCGCCGCCCGACCGTCGGCCGCCCGGTCGCCGGCGGGTCCGGGCCCGGGCTCGCCGGTGAGCAGGACGTCCAGGACGTCCAGCGAGTCCGGGTGCGGGGCGGGGCCGGGCGGGTGCGCGGCGTCGGCCTTGGCGGCCCGGCTGAGGATGAGGGAGGCCAGCAGCTCGGCCTCGCGCTCCTGGGGCTCGTCGTAGCCGGTGCGCCCGAGCACCCGCCGGACCAGGTCGGGGGACAGGTGCGGCAGGAGGTCCGCGGCCGGGCCGAGCGGCGCGGAGCCGGCGTGGTCCAGGAGCAGGTGGGCGATCTCGTGGACCAGGATGTGCCGGCGGTGCAGCGCGCTGGTGTCGGCGGTGTACAGGATGTAGTCCGCCTCCCGGGTGGACACCAGCAGCCCGCAGGGCGCGTTGGGCCGGGCGGCCACCGGCAGCAGGTCGATCGGCCGCCCCCGCCGGCGGGCGATCTGCTCCAGTAGCACGGTGGTGTCGAACGGGTTTGGCAGTTCCAGCTGTTCGGCCATCCGCCGGCAGCGGCGCAGCGCCGATCGGTAGCACCTGTCGTCCCGCACGCTGTGTTCCCCTTCTCGATCAGCGGCCCCGTTCCCCCCGATCTCCCGACCGCCGTGGTTCCGCCTCCGTGCCTGGCCCCCGTCTTCGTAGCCCCGGACTCCGTCCGCCCCGCCCGCGGCCCGTACCCCCGTCCGCGCCGCCGGCGTCAGGGCGCCGGGTGCCGGCGGGCCGCGTCCCGGCGGGCGATGACGTCGATCAGCTCGCTGACCGTGTCCAGGCCCTCGGAGGAGAGGCCGACCGCGCGCAGCGCCAGGCTGCGCACGCCCGCGTCGCGCAGCGCGCCGAGCAGGGCGAGCTCCTTGGCGATCTCCGCGCCCTGCCGCTCGTCGAAGAAGTACGCGGGCGGGACCTGGAAGAACTGGGCGAGCGCCTCCAGGTGGCGCTTGGTCGGGTTGTCCCGGCGCCCGGTGCGCAGCTGCCACAGGTAGGTGGTGGAGAACGACTCCCCGGTCGCCTCGCGGCAGGCCCGGGCGACCTCTTCGTTGGTGTACTGCTCGCGGTCGGGCCTGCGGACGGTGTGGAACAGCGCCTCGATCCTGGCCGCGAGCCCGGACAGTTCCACCGGTCCGTCCTCCCGGTTCGATTCCGCCATGGCCCGCCCTCCTCACCGGGGCCCCGCGCGTCTCCTCCTGGCGGGCGGGCAGGGCCGGCCAGGTCACGATAACCCAACGGCATCAGCTGGCGTGGATCACAAGATACCGCCAATCAACGTCAGTTGACCCCTCCACCGGGGGCTGACATCCTGGACCGCAGGCCGTCCGGTCGAACTGACTGGCCATCAAGTCCGTTCGTGTTAAAGACATTTGACGTTTCCCCCGGATCATCCGAATGATCTCGGCAGGCCGGTAGTGTGACCGACTCCCCTGGGACCACCAGGCATCGACACCCGAGACGGGACCGGCCGGACCGGCCGGCCCCACCGACGGCACGACATGGGAAGGGAGCGCCCGTGAACACGGCGCCGCGACACCAGACGGTGCGGCTGGGCTTCCTGTGGCGAGCCGCCGGCGCCCCCGTCGGCTGCGTGCTCGCCCTGGCGATGGGCGTCGTGCTCGCCGACACCGGGGCCGCCGGCCGGATGGGCGCCGTCCCCGCGCTGCTGCTGTCGAGCGCGGCCGTCCTGGGCGTGGCCCTGCCCGTCCCGTACGGCTTCTGGCTGCGCGCCGACGACCACGGCCTCACCCTCGTCCGGGCGTTCGTCCCGCGCCGCTACCGGTGGCGCGACATCCAGGGCCTCACGATGGACGCCGGGCAGGACGCCGACTCCGGCGCCCACCGGCTCGTCCTGCTGCTGCGCCTGACCCCGGCACCCCGCCGGACCGCCCGCGCCGCCCGCATCGCCCGCGGCGCCCGCCTGTACGGGCCGGTCCTCGGCATCCTGGGCACCACCCGCGACGGGCTGCCGCGCGGCACCGAACACCGCCGCCTCGCCGAACTGTTCGACCTGCTCCGGCGCCACGGAGTCCCCTTCGACGACCGCCGCTACGCCGACCTCGTCCTCACCGCGCACGGCTACCCGGCGCTCGCCCACACCGCCCCCGGCGAGCGCGTCCCCGGCGAGCCCCTCCCCGCCCGGCCCGCCGCCCGCCCCGACGCCGCCTGAACCGGGCCCGAACCGCCCGAGCCGGGTCCGCGCCGCCCGCCCCGGCCGGCCCGGCCCTTTGAGCCGCCCACCGCTGAGCCGCCCACCGCCCCACAGCCGTTGACCCCGACGGAAGCGCGCCCGCCCGGACGGCGCGCCAGGACGTCAGGAGTGCGGCGATGCTCAGGTTCCACGGCGCATGGCGGATCACCGTGGTCGGCAAGAACGCCAGCTTCGACCAGCGCGCGGTGGTGCGCGGCCCCTACGGCACCCGGATTCTGCCCGGCCGGGTCGGCGCCACCCTGGAAGTCGACGAGGACAGCTGGACGCTGACCCTGGAACACCACCTGTGGGGCCGCAGCTGGCAGCCGAACCTGCGCGTCACCCCCGGACCCGTCACCGAACGCGACGGCGTCCGCAGCCGCCTGCTGACCAGCAACGACTGCCACTGGCCCGACAAGCCCCTGGACTACGTCAACTTCGTCGTCCGCCTCGACCAGAGCCTCGCCCCGGCCCCCGCCCTCGCCCCCGTCCGGGCCGTGCGCGCCGCCGACTCCCTGCAGCCCTCCGCGCCCCGGGCCATCCGCACCTCCTCCTCCGACGACGTCGGCGACTTCGGCGCCCCCGCCACCCGGCCCGCGCCCGCCTCCCGGCCCGCCCCCGCCACCCGGCCCACAGCCAACCCCGCGCCCAGGCCGGCGCAGGCCCCGGGCACCAACGCCCGGCCCGCCGCGACCCCCTGGTAGCCCGCCGCCGGGCCCGGGGGACAGCCCCCGGGCCCGGCGGCCCGCTGCCCGGATGTCCCGGACGGGCGCCGCAGGGTTGGCTGGACGCATCCGAACCAACCGATCCGAAAGGCCGTCACCCGTGCTCCTGCGCAAGACCGTCCGCCGCCGCGCCGCCCGCGCCACCGCCGTCGCCGCCCTCGCCGCCGCCCTGGGCGCCACCGCCATGACCGGAAGCGCCCAGGCGATCGTCAACGGCCACGACTCCACCGAGCGCTACCCGTTCATGGCCACGATCCCGATGAGCGCCAAGCAGATAGCCGACGGCACCTGCGGCGCCACACTGATCGACCCCCAGTGGGTCCTCACCGCCGCCCACTGCGTCCAGGGCTACCCGGGTAGCGAGCTGACGCTCGACGGCACCGTGCGCATCGGCAGCGCGCACCGCAAGAGCGGCGGCACAGTCCGGGCCATCACCCGCACCGTCGTCCACCCCGGCTTCAGCTTCGGCGACGGCCAGACCCGCCCCAACTACGACGACCTCGCCCTGGTGCGCCTGGACCGCCCCGTCGCCCAGCGGCCCATCCCCGTCGCCCAGCGACCCGGCCCGCCCGGCACCCCGACCCGGCTGCTCGGCTTCGGCACCGTCCTCGACACCCCCAAGTACGAGGACATGGTCTTCCCGGACCGCCTCCAGGAACTCGACACCCGCCGCGCCGCCGCGGCCGACTGCGCCCCCGGCTTCGCCGGCCCCACCCGCCTGTGCACGACCAGCCCCACCCCGAAGGCCATGGCCTGCTTCGGCGACTCCGGCGGCCCGCAGATCCAGCGCGGCCGCGGCGGCCGCTGGGAGCTCATCGGCACCACCTCCGGCCCCGGCGCCCCGGGCGTGCCCTGCTCCGAAGGCCCGGGCCTGTACACCGACGTGCGCGCCTACGCCGACTGGATCCGGGCCACCATCGCCGCCGGCTGACCGGCCTTGGCCTGACTGACTGACTGGCTGACCGGCCTGGCTGACCGGCGCATCCGGCCGACCGCCCGACCCCGGCGGCCGGATGCGCCGGCCGACCCGACGGTAAAGTCCCAGGTGAGCACCGTCGCGCCCGAGGAGACCCCGCCATGCCGACCGACCCCGCCACCGGAGCCGCCACCGACCGCCCGCCGATCGCGCGGTACGGCCTGGGCACCGCAGCCGTCGGCCGGCCCGGCTACATCACCCTCGGCCGCGACGGCGACCTGCCCGCCGAACGCACCGTCGAGGCGCTGCGCGACCGCACCCACGCCCTGCTCGACGCCGCCTACGCCGCCGGCGTGCGCTACCTCGACACCGCCCGCTCCTACGGCCGCGCCGAGGAGTTCGTCGCCCAGTGGCTCGCCGAACACCCCCAGGCCGCGGCCGAGGTGACGGTCGGCAGCAAGTGGGGCTACACCTACACGGCCGACTGGCAGACCACCGGCGTGGCCGCGCACGAGGTCAAGGAGCACTCCACGGCGGTGTTCGACCGCCAGATCCACGAGACCCGCTCCCTGCTGGGCCCGCACCTGGACGTCTACCTGGTCCACTCCGTCACCCCCGACAGCCCCGCCCTGACCGACACCGCCCTGCACGCCCGCCTGGCCGACCTGGCCGGGCAGGGCGTGCGGGTCGGCCTGTCCACCAGCGGCCCGGCCCAGGCGGACACCATCCGCGCCGCCCTGGCCGTCACCGTGGACGGCCGCCCGCTGTTCAGCGCCGTCCAGGCCACCTGGAACCTGCTCGAACCCTCCGCCGCCCCCGCCCTGGCCGAAGCCCATGCCGCCGGCTGGCTGGTCGTCGTCAAGGAGGCCATGGCCAACGGCCGCCTCGCCGGGCGCAACGCCACCGGGGACGACACCGCCGCACTGCGCGCCCTCGCCGCCCGCACCGGCGCCCCCCTCGACGCCCTCGCCCTGGCCGCGGCCGCCGCCCAGCCCTGGGCCGACCTCGTCCTGTCCGGCGCGGCGACCGTCGACCAGCTCGCCTCCAACCTCACCGCCGCCACCCTGCACCCCGACCCCGACGACCTGGCCGCCCTCGCCGTCCTGGCCGAACCCGCCCCGGCGTACTGGCGCACCCGCGCCGCCCTGCCCTGGGCCTGAACCACCCCCGCCGCACCGCGGGCCCGAACCCAGCCGCCCGACCCCCCCCTGCCCGAACTCCCTTGTCAGTGACCGCCCCTACGGTGGCCCCATGACCTCGGACCTGTCCCGTCTCCTGCCCGCCACCCTCCCGCCCGGCCGCCTGGTCGGCGGCGAGGACGGGCCGGAGCCGCTGCTGTGGATCAGCGACGCCCCCGCCCCCGCCGGCCTGTGGCAGCAACTCCACCGCGCCCACCCGCAGTCCGGCCTGTGGCCGCTGCTGCTCGTCCCCCTCGGCGACGGCGCCGACTACCGCCCCTGGCTGTCCGGTGAACTCTTCCCGGCCTCCGCCTCCGACCCCACCCTCTACGACCCCGACGCCCTGCTGCGCCGCTGGTGGCAGCAGCTCGGCGGCACCGACGAGGACGCGCCCGAGGGCCCGCTCGACACCGAGGACGCCGCCGAACTCCACGCCGCCCTGGCCCCCTTCGGCCCCGCCTGGCCCGGCACCGCCCCCGCCGTGGCCGTCCCCGACGGCGCCCCCGGCATCGAGGCCCGCGGCCTGGCCGACGTGCTGCTGTCCGCACGGGACGCGCGCCTGGGCCTGGTCGAGGCGGGCAGCGGCGCCGAGGCGCTGGCCGCCTGCGGCTGGAGCGGCCCGCTCAACCACGAGGACGACACCGCCAAGATCGCCGCCGTGCTCGCCGACTGGGAGCGCCGCTTCGGCGCCCAGGTCGTCCAAGTCGGCTTCGACACCCTGGAGTTGAGCGTCGCCGTCCCGCCCGCCACGCTCGCCGAGGCCCTCCCGCTGGCCGCCGAGCACACCGCCTTCTGCCCCGACCTCGTCTTCCAGGGCACCGGCACCCTGACCGCCTACGCCGAAGGCCTCGTCGCCGCCCACCAGTGGTCGTTCTGGTGGGACTGACCCGGCACCCGCTCCCGCCACCGGGCCCGGATCCACCGGACCAGTACTGAAGGGGTCGGGCTATCCGTTGTGTGCTTCGAGCTCGGTCGCCGGCGCTTGTTGGGTGGCCGCCCACGACGCCAGGAGCGCCAGATTGTCAGCGGTCGGTGTGCCCGCGGGTGCGGTGTAGACGTTGAGGTGCAGGCCGGGTTCGGCGGGCAGTTCCAGGGACTCGACGTCCAAGTCGAGCCGGCCCACGATCGGATGGCGCACACGCTTGCGGCCGGACCGGTGCAGCCGCACGTCCTGAGATGCCCACCGCTGCCGGAACAGCTCACTGGACGTCGACAGTTCGCCGACCAGGGTGATCAGTTCCTCGTCGTGCGGATTGCGGCCGGCTTCCATGCGCAGCTTCGCGGCCACTCCGCCGGCAATGTGGTCGTAGTCGACAAAGAAATCCCTGGCCGCCTCGGGGTTCAGATAGACGAACCGCGCCGTGTTCGCGGGCCGTCGCGAGTCGGCCAGCACCGGCGAATACAGCGCGCGAGCGAGTCGGTTCGTGGCGAGCACGTCGTAGCGGCCGTTACCGATCCAGGCCGGCGCACCGGAGATCGCATCGAGCACCTGCTGCAGCGTCGAGCGCACCGTCACGGCAGGCCTGCGCCGGCGTGGGCCGCTGGGCGCCGTGGATCGGCGCGCGAGGTGGAACAGGTGGTCGCGCTCGGCCTCGTCGAGTTGCAAGGCAGAGGCCAGCGCGTCGAGCACGCCATCGGAGACACCGGCGAGCCTGCCGCGCTCCATGCGCACGTAGTAGTCGACCGATACCCCCGCCAGCAGCGCCACCTCCTCGCGGCGCAGACCCTTGACCCGACGGTTGCCGCCGTAAGCGGGCAGGCCCGCCTGCGCGGGTGCGATGCGGGCGCGACGCGAGCTGAGGAACTCCCGGATCTCGGTGCGCAGATCCATCGTGGCCATCCCCTCACCGTAAGTCGGTCCCGCAGTCTAAGGGGTGCCCGATGCGGTCGTCGCGATGCCGCCGTCCACCGGGATGACGGTGCCCGTGAGGTAGGACCCGGCCCGGCTGGCGAGAAACACGGCGATACCCGCCATGTCGTCGTCGCGGCCGATCCGGCGCAGAGGGGCCGCCGCCGCGATCGTGTCGCCGACGGCATCGAGCGTGGACGCCGTCATCCGGGACGGGAACACTCCCGGTGCCACCGCGTTCACCGTGACGTGCTGCGGGCCCAGCTCCCTGGCAAGCACCCTGGTGAGTTGATGAAGAGCCGCTTTGCTGCTGGCGTACGAGTAGTTGGGCGACTGGGCGACGTGGATGGCGGCGATACTGCCGATGTTGATGATCCGCGCGGGATCATCCGCGGTGCCCGCCCTGCGAAGTGCCGGGAGCAGCGCCTGCACCAGCCAGAACGGCGACTTGAGGTTGAGGTCGATCACCGCGTCCCAGGCCTCGTCCGGGAACGTCGCCAGCGGCTCGCGCCACATCGCCCCCGCGTTGTTGACAAGGATGTCCAGGCGTCCCGAGCCGGCCTCGACAAGATCGGCGAGGCGCTGACACTCGTCGTGCCTGGACAGGTCGGCGGGAATCGCTTGAACGTCGCCGAATTCGGACAGCAGCTGCTGCGCCTCCGCGCACGCGTCCGCCTTGCGCGAGCTGATGACGACACGGGCGCCCGCCTGGAGAAGGCCGCGCGCTATCATCAGCCCGATTCCCCTGGTGCCGCCGGTGACCAGGGCGTACTTCCCACTCAGATCGAAAAGTTCCGTGTGAGCGGTGAATTGATTGCCCGCCATTGGTCTCCGTCCCTTCTGCCGTCGAAGAACGCGCCGACACAGTCGCGCATTCGGGGCAGCTGAATTGAACTGATGGGGGTGAAGCTGCAGCGTGTGTCCATGGTGACAGGCGTTTTGAACGTCCGGGAGACCCTGGTGATACAGGTACTGCGAGAGCCCCCCTTGCCTGATGCGCTGACCCCGGCACCCGTTCCCACCGCCGAGTTCGGGGCCGTCGGGGACGTCGAGCCACCGCAGGCCGTGCCTCGCCAGGCTCGCCCACCGTCTGGGCAGATGTGGTTCAGCGTCGGCTCGTCATCCAGAGCGACACCGTCAGGCGCCGCCGCCCCCGGACCGTCTGAAAGAGGCTCTGCCCGCGCTTTCGTGAATGATCTTCGAGGCGCTTGCTGCGGATTGAGTAGCCTCTCGCCATGACCGAGATCAAGCCGACCAATCCTCAGACCGAAGCCGACCGTGGGCGCGTGGCACTCTGGCTGGATCCTGGCGATCTGGCCTGGCTGGCTCGGCACTGCTGCTGCCCGGACGACGCGACCGAGGAGGTGAAAGACCGCTGCGGCCGTATCCGCTTCCGCGCGAGCGCCGCGCTGCACAAGAGTGGTCGAACGAGCTGACCACAGCCCTCGCGGCCCACCTGAAGATCATTCACGGAACTGCGGTCAGAACGCCACCCGGTGACAGACGCGGCCCGAAAACTCCCTGGACCGTCCGACCCGTCTCGGCCATGATCCTCACGTGGCCACCTACCTCGAGTCCGAGCGCCTGACCCTCCGCCCCTTCGCCGCCGCCGACGCGGACCTGCTGATCGAGCTGGACAGCGACCCGGCGGTGATGCGCTACCTGACCGGCGGCGCTCCAACCCCGCCAGAGGAGGTCCGCGACCTCGCCATCCCCAGCATCCTCGCCGGCTACGAGCGCTGGAATCATGACCTCGGCCTGTTCGCCGCGCACGAGAAGGACGGCGGCGCGTTCGTCGGCTGGTTCTGCCTGCGTCCGCTGCGCAGCGGCCCGCGTGAGGAGGCCGAACTCGGCTATCGCCTGCGCCAGGCGGCCTGGGGCCGGGGCTACGCCACCGAAGTCTCGCAGGCGCTGCTGGCGAAGGGGTTCGCCGAGCTCGGCATCCGCATGGTCTGGGCCGAGACGATGACCGTGAACCGCCCTTCGCGTAACGTCATGGAGAAGCTCGGGATGACGCTCGCGGAGAACATCCCCACGCCGGACTACATGATGGCGGTCGAGGGTTCCGAGCACGGGGGTGTGCGGTACGAGATCACGAAGGAGCAGTGGGAGCGGCGGCAGGCGTAGGCGGCGAGAGGCGCGGCGCCCGTGGATGTGAAGTCATCGGCCCGCGCGGCCTTGTCTCATCACGCCCTATCGGGCATATCCCCGCAGCATCTTGCCGAACTCGTCGCTGAGCTCGTCCCTGCCTGCGAGGCGCAGCAGGAGTCTGCGCTGCGGGAGCGGCGCGGCGGCGACCGCCGCCCCGGCGTCAAGGTGCATGTCGACGAGGGCTACCGGGGCCTCGCCAACCAGTTCCCACGCCAGGTCACGGCCCCACCCCGCAAGCCGAAGAAGGACGCGACCCTCGGCGAGCAGCACGCCTGGCGGCACGAACGCCGAGCGCAGTCCTCCAACCGGATCTGCGTGGAACACGCCAACGCCGAGTACAAGCAGTGGCGCAGCGCTACACCGGCCGCCGCGAATACTTCGCCGAGACCCAAGCCGCCATAGCCGGCTTGGTCTCCGACCGGTCAGCCCGCCGGGCCACCCGCAAGACGAGTAAAGAACTCGTCCTCGCCGCCGACGCCCGCCCGACGTCCTGCTGATCAATCCCAGGCGGATTGCTCAGCCGAGCCTGCCCAGATTCTTATCGCTCCCCAAGCCGTTAGCCCCCGTTCTGCAGCTGCTGGAGCAGGTCGGCGTCGCCCTCCATCCGCAGCGAGCCGTTCGGGATGCGCATGTACATGAGCAGGGCCATCTCGCTCGCCGTGCCGTAGATGGCGGCGGTGGGCTTGCTCTCGGCGGCCTCCGCCGCGGTGAGGCGGGTGAAGCGGGAACCGGCGGCGTCCACCGTCTGGCGCCAGGAGCCGGCCTCGGCTGCGTGGTAGTCCATGGTGGCGGGCTCGTGCGGCCACGGGACGGTGACGGTGCAGACGGTGGCCAGGAACTCCTCGATGGCGTCGACCGCCTCGGTCGTCGGCAGCTCCTGCGGCGTACCGGAGGCCAGCTGGGCGTCGTAGGTGTGGATCAGCGACTCGTGGACGCGGCGGCGGGCCACGGCGGCCCCCGTGTGCGGCGAGGCCAGCGGCTCCCACCAGGCCCAGCAGGCCCGGTCCGGGCCGGCCTCGCGCAGAGCGGCAAGCAGCTGCTCCGTCGAGTCGGCCAGCCAGGTTATGAGGGCCTCGTGCTCCCTGGGCGCCGCCAGCCCGTCCTTGCTCGGCCGCTCGTCGCCCGGCGCGGTGTTCAGCACGATGTAGGCCCAGAAGCGGTCCCCCTCACTGAGGTGGTTCGCCAGGTCGTACAGCGTCCAGCCCGGGCAGGACGGGACGTCGGCGTCGAGGCTGGGGGCAGCGGCGACGGCGGCGCGGAACGCGGCGGACCGCTCGTCGATCATCTGCAGCAGGGTGGGGAAGGAGAATTGCTCAGTCACGCAGACCTTGTATCACCCGGACCGGAACTCTCGCACTCGATTTAAAGGCCCCCAAATGAGATGTCCTCTTAACTCCACTGCCAGCATGGCCAATTCACGACAACCTAATACGCGATGCCATCAGTACACCTTGGGTAGCCTGAAGTTCTAACCTGGTTCGGTGTTCGAGGGCGCCGGGCCGGGCCGGCTGGGTTGCGGAAGTGCCAGGGCTGCGGGATCCGACTGAGGTCGGAAGGTTTGGCCGGGGTGGCACTTCAGCGTGCGGTGACCCAGTACGCCGCGAGCGGGCGGTTGCCGTGCGGTGCGGCGACGGCCCGCAGGACGTCGCTCTGGCTGAGGACGAGTTGCCGTACCGGTTCGGGCAGCGCGGCCAACCGTTCTCCTCCGGTGATCAGGTCGAGACAGGCGGCGATCTCCCAGTCCGCGTCCTGGAGTGCGTCGGTGTCGACCGGCCCGTCGCCGTCCGCTGTCCAGCCCGCCTCGGGCAGGAGCCGCAGCAGCGCCTCGCGGGAGAAGGACGTGCGGATGTTGCCCTCGCCGTGTGAGCCTGCAGCCTCGATCTGGCCCTGGATCAATACTGCGAGCAGGTGCGCGAGCTGGTCGCCGCAGGAGGGCGTCAGGTCCCACTCGGTGAACCACAGCCGCCGCGCCCAGGGCCGCACCCGGGCCAGCGTGTCGCGCAGCTGCCCGAGCGAGGCGAAGTACCAGGAGCAGTGGGTGAGCACGACGTGGTCGAAGGTGTCGGAGGGGAAGTCGACCGACGGGTCGCGGACATCCGTGCTGAAGCGGAAGTCGATGCGCGGCCCGACCGGGCTCGCCGCGATCCGGGCCGCCGATTCCCCGAGCGTGACCGGCGCCCCGTAGGTCGGATCGGCGACATCGACGGCCACCACGCGTCCCTGGGGTCCGACAGCCTCCGCGAGGACGGCGGTCATATCGCCCTGCCCGCAACCCAGTTCGAGGACGGTGGATCCGGGCTCGATGTCCCAGCTCTCCACGAGTGAAGCGCGGTGGCGTGTCTGTGTCAGCTGAGCGTCCGGGCTGTGGTCGGCAGCGGCCATGGTCTTCACGAGCAACGGAATCCTGGCGTGGAGATCGAAGTGCTTCACACAATCCTCAGTGGCTATTCGGCGAACCGGTGAGGACGAGGGTACGAGACGCCCCTTGGCGGCGCCTGCGATTTCTCGCTCAAGTCCTGCTCACGACAACAGCAGATCCGATCAGCCTTCAGTGAGAATCGGTCTACCTTCGGTGAGCGGGGACAGCGGCCGGCGAGCGGCAACACCCACTGCAGCCTCGATGAGTTGACCGCTCCGTGCTCCTTCTTCCCACTTCCCATGCAAGCGAAGGGCTGCCGGATCCAGAGTGAGAGTGTCAGGTGCCGCCGCCCCGGCCCGGGTCGGCGGCGCCGTTGAGCAGCGTCAGTTGGTGCCGAATTCGCCGGTGCGGACGGCGGTGACGAAGGACTGCCAGGCGTCGGCGGGGAAGACGAGGGCCGGGCCGTGGGGGTCTTTTGAGTCGCGGACGGGCATGACGGTCGGGAAGCCGGGCGCGATCTCGACGCACTGACCCCCGTCAGTGCTGTGGGAGGACTTGACCCAGTGGGCAGAGGACAGGTCGGGGCGGAAGCTCATGGTGCCAGTTCCTTCCGGATGCTTGGGGTCCTGGGTTGTGCGGCGCAGCCATCCGCGATGGCTGCGCCGCGCAGGTGGATCAGTTGGTGCTGAACTCCCCGGCTCGGATGGCGGTGATGAATGCCTGCCAAGCGGTTGGTGGGAAGTTGAGGCGGGGGCCGTCGGGGTCCTTGCTGTCCCGCACGCGACCTGGCTGGGCATCGTCCACCTCAATGCACATGCCGCCGTCGTTGTTGCTGTGGCTACTCTTCCGCCATCTCTCCTGGTTCCCTGCTGGCACGACCGAACTCCTGTGAGATGCGCCTGATCATCGCCCTGGAGCCCCGGGGCGACCGGGCCATGGCCCTGAGGAGATCGTATGACCTGCGGCGAGCGGCAACACCCTCTGCACCCTCGATGAGTTCACCGCTCCGTGCTCCTTCTTCCCATGCGAGCGAAGGGCTACCGGGGACGGTGTAGAGGAAAAGGGAGCCGCCCATCTCGGGATGGGCACCAGCTGAAAACGGAAGTACTTGCACGGTGACGTGGGGACGGCGGTCCGAGGCCAGTGCCATGAGTTGCCGCTGCATCGCTGCGGCTCCGCCGATGGGGCGACGAAGCGCGGATTCATCAATGATGAACCAGCAGTGGGGCGGTGTGTCAGAGAGCAGACGCTTCTGGCGATCCAATCGGGCGTCGACTGAAGCACTGAGCTCCTGGGCGGTGATATCCGGACAGCCAGCTTGCAGTGACCAGCGCACGGTCTCAGGGGTCTGTAGAAGACCAGGAATCGTCGCTGCAGCGTATTCCTCGATGACCGAAGCCTTGGCTTCAAGTTCGGCTGGCCGCCGGTACTTGCCGGCGAACTTCTCCTTTTTGGCGAGTATGTAAATGCGGCCGAAGAGCCCGTTGGTGCCGAACGCGACATCGAGTTTGGCCGGCAGGTCCGGCGGCGGCATCGACTCGGCGCGCTCGATCCTGGCCAGGTGCCCCTTCGAGAAGCAGCCGAGGATCTCGGTCAGTTGATCAAGCGACATGGAGCCGGCGAGCTCTCGGTGATTGCGCATCTCCCAGCCGAACAGGTCGCGGGCCGAGCGCCCCGGATCCAACTTATTGGGTTTGAAGGCCATGGAGCCCCTCCAGTGTGTCCAACCACAACGTGGCACACGTCCACGCTGGTCAGCCTAGCTGCGGTGAGTAACGATTGGGGCGCAGAAAGTGAAGTCGATCGTGAATCGGCTCGCGGGACTGCAGATTCGCGTGGAAGGCGATCAGTCATGACCATGAAGTCACCCCAGCCTGCCAAGCTCCACGGCTATGGCGTGCGCTGGGACACCGGGGCCCGCCTCTACCGGGTCCGCAACGAGCTCACCGGGGAGTGGCTGCGCCAACCGGACGGTGAGCTCCGCGGGTTCAGGTCCTTCTCCGACGCCTGGAGTACCTGGCGTGTGTTCGAGGTCCACAAGCGGCCGGGGGAGTGAGCGTGTCCTCGATGCTCTCCCGCGTGACCGCCGAGCAGCGGCGGCAGGCGGCCGACGTCCTGGACGACCTGACGACGGTCCTCGCCCTGGGCGGCGTCACGCTGCCGTCCGTCGAAGTCGACTGGGAGCACGGCCGGTTGACCGGGTGCTACCTGGTGAATCTGGGCTCGGCCAGCCCGTCCGCGCTCCTGCGGGTCGTCGACCTGCTCCGCAAGGGGCTGCGCTACGAGCGCCGGACGCATGACGGCTGAACTCCTCGTCCGCCTCCTGTGGTTGGCGGGCTTTTCCCTCACGCTCTTCGCCGCTCTCAGGAAGTGAACTCCCGATGCAAGAACCCCGCTTGCTCGCCAAGCCGCCGGTGTGCCGGCTCGGCTGCCTCGTCCTCGTGCGCAACCCGCGCGGTGACGTTCTCCTCGTCGACCCGGACTACATGGACGGGCTGATCCTGCCCGGCGGCGCTGCGAAGCCGAACGAGCCCCCGCACCTCGCCGCCGCCCGAAACCTGCGCGCCGAGACCGGCCTCAACCTCCGTCTCGCCGACGTCCTCGCGGTCGACTTCACCCCCGCCGACCGCTACCTGGAACGCCTCAACCTGGTCTTCGACGGCGGCACCGTGCACGACGACACCCACCTCACCGTCCCACCGCAGCACCGGAGCGGCCTGTTCGGCGCCCGCTTCGTCCCCGTCCGCCAACTCCACGACGTCATGGCGCCCTCCCAAGCCGCCCGTGCCACCGAGGCGTTGGCGGGCCGCGCGCTGCCCGTCCTCCTCCACGGACAGCGCGCGACCTGACCGGCACTGCCGGGTTGGGGGGTGGTCAGTGCGCACATCGGCCCAGGCGGTGACGCGTTCGGCACTTCGGCACCTCGGCAATGAGAAGGGGCGGGCGCCAGGATCGGCGCCCGCCCTCCCTCGTCCGGGTGCGGTCAGCTCCAGGGGTTGGCCGGCTGGTCGGTGATGGCGGTCCAGAAGCGGCCGCCGACGGGCAGGGTGCCGTTGGCCCACAGGCCCCAGCCCGAGGCGTCGTGGAACTCCGCCATCCGGAAGCCGGCGCCGAAGTAGCCGGCGCAGAGCTGGTCGGCGGCGGCCCGGCTGGTGAGCTGGCTGCCGGAGGTGGGGATGGTGGCCTTCACCTCGCCGCCGGCCCAACTGTGGAAGCCGCTGGTGGGCACACCGGCGGGGGCGGGGCGGCCGTCCTGCTTGAGGCACAGCACGGGCAGCTGCGCGGAGGCGGGGGTGTCGCCGCTGTACGCGTTGCTGCTGTTGTCGTTGCCGACGTGCACGACGTTGTCGGCGCGCTGCTCAAGGGCGGCCCAGGTCATGCCCTTGTGGGTGGCGACCCCGCCGAACAGGGCCTCGTAGGTGCTGCGGTAGATGTCCCACTCCTGGTACCCGCCGTCGTTGCAGTCGAACATGTAGAGCCGCCAGCCGCCGCCGATCCTGTGCTCGGTGTTGTCCAGGCACTGGGAGGTGGAGATGTTCTGCAGCCGTATCCCGAGCATGCCGTACCGCGAGACGCTGTCGGCCGCGGTCCACGGCGTGACCCGCCACATCTGCGAGGTGTTGTTGGCGTAGCACTGGACGCCGGAGGGGGTGCTGTCGACCGTCAGGCAGGAGCGCTGGTCGGCGGCGTTGTTGAGGGTGTAGACGCTCGGCAGGCCCGGGACGGGCTTGAACACCCACTGGCCCGGGTTGTCGGACGGCGCGCAGGGGTGCAGACCCTGCCCGCCCCATATCGCGCCGTTGGGACAGCGCTCGGACTTCTGGTTGAACAGGACCGTCGAGGGGGTGTCGGCCGAGGCCGAGCCGCCCGGGACCAGCACCAGGCCGGTCAGGGCCAGCGCGATGCCGAGGACGATACGCCGGACTAGCGAACGCACAGAGCTCTCCAAGAAGGGGAGACGACGAGGGGCGGCGGCCGGTCCGGAGGGCCCCCCGGGCCACCCGGTCCGTCCGCCGCCGTCAGCTTGTCAGCGTCCGATCAATCGCCGGTATCCCAGCTTTCTGGGGGGTCGTCCGACACCCCGCCTGGTCAGGGGCGCGGCCAGGGGCGGCCCAGACTACGTACCCCCTACCGATCCGCGACGGATTCGCCCCCTCCGCCCCCGCCCGTACCGTCGGAGACCACGGACACCGGACCAACCCCCAGGAGAACAGCGATGACCGCCTACGCGATGGCCCAGGTCCACTCGGTCGAGTTCGGCCCCGACATCGTCGAGTACCTCCAGCGCATCGACGCCACCCTGGACCCCTTCGACGGCCGCTTCCTCATCCACGGCGACCGGATCGAGACCGTCGAAGGCACCTGGGGACAGGACCTCATCCTCATCGAGTTCCCCGACCGCCAACGCCTGCGCGCCTGGTACGACTCGCCCGCCTACCAGGCGATCCTCCCGCTGCGCACCCGCCACATGACCGCCGACGTGGTCTTCGCCCAGGGCGTGCCCGCCGGCTACCGAGGCGCCGACGCCCTCAAGCACTGACCGGCCCGGGGGCTCAGCGCCCCTGCGCCAGCTCGCGCCACCACCGCACCGTCGCCTCCACCTGCTCCTCCAGCGCGGTCGCGCGCACCGCGAACGCGGCCTCGTAGGCGCAGGCGTCCACCACGAACGGGCGGTCGAACTGGTAACGGACCTCCCGCAGTTCACGCAGCAGCGGGGAGAACAGCCCCGCCGCGCCCAGCAGCGCCTGCGGGAGCCGGCGCACCGCGACCGGTCCGACGCCCGCCTGCGCGGCCAGCCGTTCCACCATCGCGCGCACCGGCAGCGCGGGGGCCGTCGGCACGTGCCAGGCCCGCCCCCAGGCCCGCTCCTCGCCCGCGACCTCGGCCAACGCCCGCGCCACGTCCGGCAGGTACGTCCAGCTGTGCGGCGCGTCCGGGTCGCCGAGCACCGCGATGCTCCGGCCCTTCAACAGGCCCGGCATCACCCGCGAGGCCAGGTGCCCGCCGTCCGTCACCCCGGGGCCGAAGAAGTCCGAGGCCCGCACCTCGACCGCCCGGATCCGCCCGGCCCCGTGCAGCGCCCGCGCCTGCTCCCACGCCGCCGCCCGCACCCGCCCCTTGGGGCCGGCCGCGGCCAGCGGCAGGTCCTCGGTCATCGGACCGCGCACCGGACCGTAGCCGTAGAGGTTGCCGAGCATGACCAGCACCGCCCCGGTGGCCTCGGCCGCCGCGCACAGCGAGGAGGCCAGCGCCGGCCACTGCGCCGCCCACTGCGGCAGCGGCGGCGCCGCGCAGCCGTAGATCGCCGCTGCGCCGCGTGCGGCCTCCGTCAGTCGCGCGCGATCGCCCGCGTCCAGCGCCACGTGCTCGATGCCGGGCACCGGAGCCCCGCCCCGTGCGGGGCTCCCCGCCCTGGTGACGACCCGTACGGCGTGCCCCTGCCCGGCCAGCAGGCGGGCGGTGGCGGCCCCGGCGGGCCCGTATCCGACAACCACGTGGAAGCTCATCCGCCCCACCCTAGGGTCTGGGGCCGTGGGTGTTGCGGGTGCCGTGGGTGTTACGGGTGTTGCGGATGCTGCGGGTGTTGCGGGTGTTGCGGGTGTTGCGGGTGTTGTGGGGGTGCGGTGCGGGCGGCGGCAAATATTTGGTATGGCAACCGTAAAAGAAGATCTATGCTGACGGACGTTCACAATCTCTCCGCACAACGCAAGGTGCTGAATGAAGCTGCCCCGGGTGTCCGCCGTCGTCGCGGCCGCCGTCCTGGCCCCCGCCGTCCTCTTCCCGTCGATGGCCTCCGCCGCCGACAACCCCCAGCCGGCCGGCGTCTCGGGCCCTGACACCGCGTCCAAGGGCGCCGAGGACCAGGGGACGGGCCAGGAGGAGCACGACCGCGCCGAGGTGCGGCGCATCCTGGCTGACAAGGAGACCGGCCCGGCTGTGCGTGCGGCGGGGGAGAAGGCCCTCGCGGGCACGGCCGCCGACGTGCGGCACTTCCTGGACGTCGAACTCGACGAGCGGCGCCAGCCCGACAACCGGCTGAAGGTCGTCTGGATCACCAACGGTGCCGGGCCGGTACTGAAGAAGGCGGCCGACAAGGCGCTGCGGGGCAGTTACCAGGACATCCTGGACTTCCTGAAGGAAGGCCAGTTCACGGCCCGCGCCGAGGACGAGGACCGCGCCAAGGTGCAGGGCATCCTCGACGACAAGGAGACCGGCCCGGGCGTGCGTGCGGCGGGGGAGAAGGCCCTCGCGGGCACCGCCGCCGACGTGCGGCACTTCCTGGACGTCGAGCTCGGCGAGTGGAGTCAGACCGACAACCGGCTGAAGGTCGTCCGGATCTCCGACGGCGCCGGACCGGCACTGAGCAAGGCGGCCGACAAGGCGCTGCGGGGCAGTTACCAGGACATCCTGGACTTCCTGAAGGAGGGCCAGTTCACGGCCCGCGCCGAGGACGAGGCCGCGAACAAGCCGGCCCCGCAGCCGGCCCGGCCCGCCGAGCAGCCGCAGACCGCCACCGGCGCCCAGCCGGTCGTCCGGCCCGCCGCCCTGACCACCACGACGGACACGACCGCGACGGGCACGACCGCGGGCACGACCACGGCGGGCACCACCGCCGGGACGGCCACGGCCACCACGGGCACCACCACGGTCACCACCCGCCCCGGCCAGCTCGCCGCCACCGGCACCGAGGGCCTCGGCTGGGAGGCCGGCGGCGCCGCCGCGGCCCTGGCCGCGGGTGCGGCGCTCGTCGTCGCCTCCCGCCGCCGCTCCACCGAGAGCTGACGCCCCCGCGCGCCCCGGCCGCCCACGCGGCCGGGGCATGCGGACGTCCGGGGCCGCACGCTCAGCCGCGGGGGCGGCGCCCGGCGATCGCCCGGGCGGCGAGTTCCGCGCGCCAGCGGGCCGCGTTGCCGCCGTCCAACTGGCCGGCGAAGGCGCGCCGCGCGGCCTGCACCAGCTCGGCCGAGGCGTTCGGGTACGCCTCCCAGACCGCCCAGAGCGCGTTCTCGGTGTCCTCGTCCAGGCCCGTGCAGGTGAGCGGCCCGGTCCCGGACAGGGTCTCGGCCAGCACCGCCTCGAAGACCCGCCGCAGCCGTTCGTCGTCGTCGCGCCCGCGGGCGGGGCGCTCAGCCACCATCGCTGCCACCACCACCGCCGCCGCCACCGCCATCCCCGCCGCCACCGTCGCCGCTGTCACCGCCGCTCAGGCCCCGGTTCCGGCGCCGGCTGCGCGTGGAGCGGCGCAGCACGGACCCCGAGACGAGCGTCGCGGACGCCACGGCGCGCACCCAGCGGGGGCCGCCGCGTTCGGCCCACACCACGCACACGCACCCGCCGACCGCGAGCACCAGGACACCGACCAGCACGGTACCGACCACGGCTCACCCCTCTCCCGTCCATCCCGTTTCCGGGCCGATCCTCTCAAGCCGAGCCCGCCGCCCGCGCCCCCGACCCGCCCGAAACCGGGATGATCCGCCATACAAGTGGATACCAGGCCTGTCCCGCAGGGAAGTTGGCGCCGCGCGGGATTCGCCCGACCAGCGTCCCCGCCCCGCGCCCCCCGACCTGCGCCCCGACCTGGCGCCGAGTGCGGTCACCAGCCCGCCGTGTGCCAGGATGCCGACACCGATCCTCTCGACCGGAGACCTTTCTTGACGATTCGCCGCACCACCGCCCTGGCCGCCGCCGCGACCGTGCTCTCCCTCACCGCGCTGACGGGCTGCAACGACGACGCCCCCTCGGCGGCCCCGGCCCCCGCCGCCCCGCCGGCCACCACCCCGGCCGCGACGCCGACGACCCCCGACGCGGCCCCGACGTCCGCCCCGACGTCCGCCCAGACGTCCGCCCCGGCATCGGGCCCGGCAGCGGCCTCGGCGTCCGCACCCGCGTCGGCCCCGGCCGAGGCGCCCGCCGGCGGGGTGATCGATCCCGAACAGGCCCTCGCCCAGGCCGCCCGCACGCCCTACGCGGCCTCCCAGGACTTCCGCACCGAGGGCGGCCCACTGGTCGCGACCACCACCGGCCGGATCAACCTCAACGGCAAGGTGCGCACCGGCCGTATCACCGAGTCACTCGGCGCCGGCGGCGGTCCGGCGGGCGACCCGGTCGTCGTCACCGAGGACGCGACGTACGTCAAGTCCGGCAGCGGCTGGCGCAAGTCCCCGCTCGGCGACCGGATCGCCGACTACCACGGTTACGCGAAGGCCCTGTTGGCGCTCGGCCCGGCCGCCCGCAAGGGCATGGAGGAGCAGAACGGCGCGCCCGCCTTCCACCTGTCCGGCACGCTCGACCTGGAGAAGATGCGCGCCGTGGACGCCGAGCACTACCTCAACCTCAAGCGCATGGGCGTGACGTCCTTCCAGCTCGACCAGTGGATCGACGCCCAGGGCCGCACCGTGCGCTTCGACCAGCGCGTCGAGATCAGGGGCACCGCGACGCGCACCTACGGCACCTTCCGTGACTTCGGCCCCGTCGAGCCGGTCCCCGCCCCCAACTGACCATCCGAGCAAAGGAGTCCGCCATGGCCAAGGGCCTGTTCGCGACCCTGCACACCACCCTGGGCCCGATCCGGCTGGAGCTGTTCCAGTTCCACGCGCCGAAGACGGTCCGCAACTTCGTCGAACTCGCCGAGGGCGCCCGGGAGTACACCGACCCGCGCACCGGCGAGCCCGGCAGCGGCCCGTACTACGACGGCACGCTCTTCCACCGCGTGGTGGCCGGCTTCATGGTCCAGGGCGGCGACCCCACCGGCAGCGGCACCGGCGGCCCGGGCTACGCCTTCGCCGACGAGTTCCACCCCGAACTGCACTTCACCAAGCCGTACCTGCTCGCCATGGCCAATTCCGGCCCGGGCACCAACGGCTCGCAGTTCTTCATCACGGTCGGCACGCCGGCCCACCTGAACCGCCGGCACACCATCTTCGGCCAGGTCGCCGACGCCGACTCCCGGGCCGTCGTCGACGCCCTCGCGGCCGTCCCCACGGACGGCGAACGCCCCGTCGACGACGTCGTGATCACCCAGGTCACCGTCGAGCGGCTCTGACGCCCGTCCCGGGCAGCCCTGCGCCCGTCGTCCGGCGGTGTCAGAGCCAGCCGCGGTCGTCGGCGGTGCGCAGGGCCTCGGTGCGGTTGCGGGTGGCGGTCTTGGCGATGGCGGAGGAGAAGTAGTTGCGCACGGTGCCCTCCGAGAGGTAGAGCTTGCCGGCGATCTCGGCGACGCCGGCTCCGGAGCGGGAGGCGTTCAGCACGTCGCGTTCGCGGGCGGTGAGCGGGGAGGCGCCGGCCGCCAGGGTGGCCGCGGCCAGTTCCGGGTCCACCACGCGTTCGCCCGCCGCGACCCGGCGGATGGCGTCGGCGAGGACTTCGGCCGGCGCGTCCTTGACGACGAAGCCGACCGCGCCCGCCTCCATCGCCCGGCGCAGGTAGCCGGCGCGTCCGAAGGTGGTGAGGATGACGACCCGGCAGCCGGGTACCTGCTGGGCCAGGACGGCGGCGGCGGCCAGGCCGTCGAGGCCGGGCATCTCGATGTCCAGGAGGGCCACGTCGGGCCGGTGTTCGCGGGCCGCGTCGACGACCTGGTCGCCGCGCCCGACGGCGGCGACCACCTCGAAGCCGTCCTCCAGGTCGAGCAGGGCGCACAGCGCGGTGCGGACCAGTTCCTGGTCCTCGGCGAGCAGCAGGCGGATCGTCATGTCGTCCCTTTCCGGGCGGGGGTGCGCCGGTGGCGGGCGCCCGGCGGGACGGTGACCAGCAGCCGCCACCCGCGCGGGCTCAGCGGGCCGGCTTCGACGGTACCGCCGGCCGCCGCGACCCGTTCCCGCAGCCCCCTCAGGCCCTTCCCGATCCCGCTGCCCTCGCCGGTCCCGCCGCCCCCGCCGGTCCTGCCGTCCGCGCCCGTCCCGTCGTCGCGGATCTCCACGGAGGAGCCGGTGACGGTCACGGTGCAGCGGTCGGCCCGGGCGTGCCGGACCACGTTGGTTAGGCCCTCGCGCACCACCCAGCCGAACAGTTCCCCGTCCTGCGTGGCGACGGGGTCGGTGGACGTCGGCAGGTCGGCGACCACCCCGGCGGCGCGCAGCAGCTCGCGTCCGCGCGCCAGTTCGCCGGCCAGCGTGACGTCGCGGTAGCCGGTGACCGCGGCCCGGACGTCGGCCAGCGCCTGCCGGGACAGCGACTCCACCGCGGCCATCTCCGCCAGCGACTGGTCGAGGTCCTTGGCGGCGAGGCGCTGGGCCAGGCGGGACTTGACGGTGATCGCGGTGAGCGAGTGCCCGAGCAGGTCGTGCAGGTCGCGCGCGATCCGGTTGCGTTCGGCCTCCGAGGCCAGCCGCGCCACCTCGGCCCGGGCGGCCACCAGGGCCTGGTTGGTGGTGGCGATCTCCGCGAACGCCCCCGTGGTGAGCACGGTGAACAGCAGCGCCAGCGCCTGGAAGGTGCCGGGCCCGGTGTGCCAGGCGGGCACCGCCCACGGCACCAGCAGGGCGGCCAGGGTGGCGGCGGCGGTCACCCGGGTGGCGTGGCGGCGCCGCAGCACGGCGACGAAGGAGACCACGACGGTGGCGAGGTAGAACGCGTTCTCGTGGGCGAACGGCAGCGCGGCCAGGAACAGCGCGCTCATCACCGCCAGCAGCAGGAGCACCTGCCGCCGCCGGCCGCGGACCATCGCGGTGGCGGTGAGGACGAAGCAGAGGCAGAACGCGCCGACGACCGCGTACCCGGCGACCAGGGCCGCCCCGGACACGTTGTCGTTCACGGCGACGGCGGTCAGGCACGGGTAGACCAGCATCCCGGCGCCCAGCATGATCCGCCGCCAGCCCTGCACCCACCGCTGCGGGGCGCGCTCCCCTGTGGCGCGCTCCGCGGCGGCGTGCCCGGGGAGGGTCGCCTGCGTGTCCTCGTCCACCCTCGCCTGCCTCACGTCGCGTCGGATCGCGCGAACAGGGTACGCAGGTGGCGTCCGTTGATCACGGCGGCCACCCCCGCCAGCACCAGCCCGCACAGGGCCTGCTCGGCCTTCATCCAGAACGGGAAGGTCCCCGGCACGCAGATGATCACGACGATCGCGGCGATCATGACGGCCGAGATGATCCGCAGCCGCCGGTACGCCGCGTGCGAGCCGCGGGCGGCCCGGGTGGTGAACAGGGACGTGACCACGGCGCTGGCCACGACGAGGCTGCCGCGGATCCACACGGCGGGGTTCACCAGGTCGGGGTGGTCGCGCAGGGCGTAGGCGGCCGCCAGGGTGACGACGCTGAGGCCCAGGTAGGCGAACACCAGCCGCCTGATGGTGCGGAAGGCCCGAACGGTGTCGGGGTGGTTCACATCGGTGGAGGTCATGCCCCCATGCTGTCCGCGCCGCGCCCCCGCCCGGCAGTGTGCTGGCGCACCGGCCGACCGTGACAATTGTCAGCAGGTCAGGGCAGGGAAGGGCGGGGTCAGGTCAGGGCGGGGGAAGGGCCGGGGGAAAGCGGGGCCGCCGCCCGGCGGGGCCGGGCGGCGGCTGGCTGTCGGTCGTGCGGTGGGGCTCAGGAGCAGCTGGTGAAGGTGGGGCTGGTGTTGGCGATGTAGAGGGTGGCGCCGCCGCTGGGGTCGGAGGTGAGCGGGACGGTGACGGTGTCCTCGGCGGTCCACGGGAAGCCGCGGGCGTCGAACGTCCAGCTGCCGGTGACCTTGCGGGCGAGTTCGGCCAGCGTCACCCAGCCGTACTGCTGGGGCGGGACGTTGACGGTGACGGCGTTGTTGACGGTGGTCGAGCCCTGCCAGACGTTGCTGTAGTTGACGGCGGTCTTGACCGCGGCGGTGAAGACGCCGCCGGGGGCGCCGCCGGAGATGTCCGCCCCGATCTCGCCGCCGAGGGTGCTGGACCAGCCGGTCATGTTGGTGACCGCGAAGTTCTGCTGGGCGGCGCTGCTGGTGTTGTTGAACCAGATCGAGGAGACGCAGACCTTCGGCAGCGGTGCCGCGGGGGCCTCGCTCTTGACGGCCCAGGAGCAGGAGGAGACGTCCTTCTGGCACTGCTTGGCGGCGTGGTCGACGGCGAGGCTGCGGGCGGCCTGCGGGAAGCCGGTGGACCACTGCTGGTTGGCGGTGCCGTTGCAGGTGTACTGGTCGGTCCAGGCGTCGTCGTACTGGGCGCCGAGCAGCAGGTCCAGGCAGGTGTTGTCGCCCAGGTGGTGGATCATGAACGCGTCGGCGGCCCCGGCGACCGGCTGCAGGAACCACCGCTGGCTGGCCTGCCCGGCGCAGGTCTGCTGGCGCAGGGCCGGGGTGAAGAAGGCCAGGTCGATGCACTTGCCGGTGTCGTTGTTGACGATGGTGAAGGAGAAGTCGGAGGGGTCGACGCTCAGCCGCCAGGACTGGTGGTAGCCGGGCGCCGAGTTGGTGACGATGTAGGCGCCGTCGCCCATGGTGCCGTTCTGGACGTCGAGTTGGCGCCCGTTGCTGAGGGACTTGATGGTCAGGCACTGCTGCGGGGAGGCGCAGGCGGCGGCCGGTGCCGTGGCGGCGTGGGCCCGCGCGGTCGCGAACGGGGCGGCGGTGAAGCCCAGGGCGGCGCAACAGGCCACCAGGACGGCCGCGATCAGGCGCAGCCAGGGAGCCGGTCGGCTCGGGGTCGTGGCGGAAAGCACGGGGTCGGGTCCTTTCGTCGGGAACAGGGAGAGGGAGAGGGGAGAGGGAGCGGAAAGAGGGAGGGCGGGCCGGTCAGGCGGCGGCGAAGGCCGCTTCCAGGCGCGGGACGTAGTCCACGAGGTCCTGCGCCCAGCAGCCCGCGCTGTGGCCGCCGTTGCAGGCGGTGCCCCAGTCGGCGCCGTTGCCGTAGTCGACGTAGTGGTAGCGGTAACCGAGGGCGTCCAGGCGGTCCTTGAGGCGCTTGGCGGTGCCCTCGGCCCAGAACTCCATGTCGGAGGCGCTGCCGTTGCCGTTGCCGGTGTAGACCGCGATGCCGGTGTCGGTGAGCGCGCCCAGGCGGGAGACCGGGTCCGCGGCGTTCCAGCGCCAGTCGGCGTTGAACACCGGGTACGGCGAGCCGAAGATCGCGTCGCTGGAGACCGTGGGGCCGAAGTCGAGGCCGCAGGGCTTCCCGTCGCTGGGCCCGCACAGCACGGTGCCGGCGTTGGTCAGGGTGGCGACCACGGCCCCGCGGATGATCATCTCGTTCACGGAGAGGTCGTTCGCGCCGGACATGGTGAGGACCTGGCCGAACAGCTGGGGCCGGTCCTGCGCGTAGTGCAGCGCGCCGAAGCCGCCCATCGACAGGCCGCCGACGGCCCGGCTCTTACGGCCCGTCAGGGTGCGCAGGTTGGCGTCGATGAACGGGACCACCTGGTCGAGGTGGAAGGTCTCCCAGTTCTGTGCCCCGGCGGCGGTGTTCTGGTCGAGCCAGTCGGTGTACCAGCCGCGCAGGCCGCCGTCCGGGATGACGGTGATCATCGACTGCGCGGCGGTGAGGGCGGGGTAGGCCAGGGCCGGGTCGCTCGGGTTGTCCGAGGCGCCGTGCAGGAAGTACAGGACCGGGTAGCGCTTGGCCGGGCTGGCCGCGTAGTCGGCGGGCAGCAGGATCCGGATGGTGTGCTCCCCGGCGACCTGGGGTGTGGTGACGGTGAGCACGAAGTTGGTGGCGCTGCCGGTGGCGGCACCGACCTGGGTGAGCCCGAAGCCGTCCTTCATCGGCGGCGGGGCGGGGGCCTCGGCGTGCGCGGCGGGCACGCCCAGCAGCAGGAGGCAGGCGGCCAGGGCGGCGACGGCCGTCCTGGCGTGCCGGAGCCGGGCGCGCAGGGGCCGTACGGGCGGGCGCCGGGCGGGCTGGGCTGGTGTCATGGGTTGTCCTTGGCCGTGAGGGTGCCGCCGGTCCCAGGGGGAACCGCTGGGACTGTCTGAACACCGACAACTCTTGCGAGATCACCTCGCGGTCCGCCAGAGCGCCCTGCGGCGCACCTGGGCCACTGGCGCATGTGCGCCACCGGCGTGGGTAGCCTCCGACGGCCCGTCCGGGCGACACCGGTACAACGACAAGCCGACAAACCGACGAGTGGACGGGCCGACACACCGGCAGACGGACACACCGATACGCCGACACACCGATACACCGACACGATGACGGGGGACGTCGTGCACGACGTGCTGGATCCCGACTCCGAACGCGGCCGGGTCTACCGCTGCCTGGTCGGCCGTCCGCAGGCGCGGGCGGCGGAGCTGGCGGCCGGGGTCGGCCTCGGCGAGGGCGCCGTCCTGGCCGTGCTCAGGGAACTCGCCGACGAGGGCGTCGTCGTGGCCTGCAACGGCGAGGGCCCGCGCGACGACGGTCACCGTGACGACGGCCACTTCGACGAGGGCCCGCGCGACGACGGCCCGCGTGGCAACGGCCACCGCGACCGCGACCGCGCCTGGGAGGCGCTGCCGCCCGGCCGGGTGGTCGAGGCGGTGCTGCAGAGCGACGCCGTCCGGCAGGCCACGGCGCGCCGGGCCGGGGCGGAACTGGAGCGCCTCTACCGCTTCGCCCGGCGCGACGCCGGCACCTACGGCGCCCTGGAGGTGGTCGAGGACGCCGCCCAGGTGCTGGCGGCCAGTCGGCGCCTCCAACTCGCCGCCCGCCACCAGGTGCGGGTCATCGACGTGCCGCCCTACTCCGGCAGTTCGGCCTACTACCTCGACCAGGAGGTGCTGCAGCGCCAGCGGATGGCCGCCGGGGTCGTCTACCGCTCGATCTACCACGGCTGCGCCTTCGACGACCCGGTCGCGGGCCCCAACATGGCGCGCATGGTCGAGGCGGGGGAGCAGGCCCGCACGCTGGACGAGCCGCCGCTCAAGCTGGCCCTGGGCGACGACGACCTGGCGATCGTCACGCTGGCGGCCGACGGGCGCCCGGGCGTCGTCTCGCTGCTGATCCGGCCCTCGGGCCTGCTGCGGGCGCTGGCCGCGGTGTTCGAGACGCTCTGGCGGCTGGCCGTCCCGGCGTCGGTGTCCGCCGTCGACCTGCAGATCGGTGAGCGGGACCGCCGCATCCTGACCCTGATGGCCAGTGGTGCCACGGACGACGCCATCGCCCGGCGGCTGGGGCTGGGGCGGCGCACGGTGGTGCGCCGGGTCTCGGCGCTGCTGGCCCAGCTGGGGGCCACCACGCGTTTCCAGGCGGGCGTGCAGGCGGGCC
>NZ_JBHXTQ010000074.1:0-44853 GCF_042677305.1 Kitasatospora sp. NPDC127121
GCCCGCCCCCGCGGCGGGCCGCGGCTATGACCGCCGACAACCGCTAGGGGCTCTCTTACGGATCACGCCGGGCGCGCGGCGTGATCCGAAAGAGAGCCCCTAGGTCCTGTCCGGCCGGCACCGGCAGGCACCACCGGAAAAGGGGCGAGCCCCCGCCGCCTCGAAAGGCGACGGGGGCTCGCTGAGGTACCGCAGATGCGGAACCGCCGCGGGTCAGCGCGAGTAGTACTCGACCACCAGCTGCTCGTCACAGATCACCGGGACCTCCTTGCGCTGCGGCGCACGGTCCAGGCGGAAGGCCAGGGCCTTCAGGTTGACCTCGAGGTACTTCGGGGTCTGGCCCTCACCCGCGTAGCCACCCTCACGGGCGACCTGGAACGGGACCTTCTCCTTGCTGCGCTCGCGGACGGTCACCACGAAGCCCGGCTTCATCTGGTACGACGGCTTGTTGACCTTGCCACCGTTGACCTCGATGTGGCCGTGGACGACCATCTGGCGGGCCTGGTAGATGGTGCGGGCAATGCCCGAACGCAGCACCAGCGAGTCCAGACGGGTCTCCAGCTCGGCGACGAGCGCCTCACCGGTCTTGCCCTCGGCCTTCTTCGCGCGGTCGAACGCGCGCGCCATCTGCTTCTCGCTCAGGTCGTACTGGGCGCGCAGACGCTGCTTCTCGAGCAGACGGACCTTGTAGTCCGAGTTCTGCTTGCGACCACGGCCGTGCTGGCCGGGCGGGTACGGGCGGGCCTCGAAGTACTTGACGGACTTCGGGGTCAGCGGCACGCCGAGCGCACGCGCGATCTTGACCTTGGGACGCTTCTGGTTCGCCATGAACCAAACCTTCCTTGCTTACGAATACGGCTTCACCAGGTGTTGACGGAGGTCGCATCTCGCGACCCGGAGACAACCCATCGCCGAGGCGATGCGGTCAGCCGCTCTCCGGAGCCGGGCACAAAAGTGCTGGTCACACGGAACAGCCCGGAAATCCGGGCCGTCCGCGACACCGAAACGGTGCGCGACGCTCCTGGTGCGGGCCTCCCGGAGGAGACCTACGGCCGATGCCCCGCTGGTGCGGCCGGTCGGTGGAGTCTCCTCCGCCGCCGTCCCGGGGCATGGCACTTCGACCGATTGTACCGGGTGGTCGAGCGCCCCTTCTCACTCACCCCTGAGCCGGCCCCGCGTCCACTCCACGACGTCCGCGTACCGGGCCTCGCCGCCGCGCCGGGTCGGCTGGTAGTAGTCCTTGCCGTGCACCGCGTCCGGCGCGTACTGCTGGGCCGCGATGCCCTCCGGCAGGTCGTGCGGGTACTGGTAGCCCTGGCCGTGGCCGAGCTTGCCCGCGCCGCCGTAGTGCGCGTCCCGCAGGTGCGGCGGCACCGCGCCCGCGAGCCCCTGCCGGACGTCCGCCAGCGCCGCGTCGATCGCCAGGTAGGCCGCGTTGGACTTGGGCGCCAGGGCCAGCGCGATCGCCGCCTGGGAGAGGATGATCCGCGCCTCCGGGAAGCCGATCAGGGCCACCGCCTGGGCCGCCGCGACCGCCGTCTGGAGCGCCGTCGGGTCGGCCAGGCCGACATCCTCGCTGGCCGAGATCATCAGCCGGCGGGCGATGAACCGCGGGTCCTCTCCCGCCTCGATCATCCGGGCCAGGTAGTGCAGGGTGGCGTCCACGTCGCTGCCCCGGATCGACTTGATCAGCGCGCTCGCCACGTCGTAGTGCTGGTCGCCGTCCTTGTCGTAGCGCACCGCCGCCTGGTTGACGGCCGTCTCCGTGGTGGCCAGCGTGATGCTCGCCTCGCCCTTCTCCAGCGCCGCCCCGGCCGCCGCCTCCAGCGTGGTGAGCGCCCGCCGGGCGTCACCGCCGGCGAGGCGCACCAGGTGGTCCTCGGACTCCGCCGTCAGCTCCAGCGCGCCCCCCAGGCCGCGCTCGTCGGCCACCGCGCGGCGCAGCAGGGCGCGGACGTCCTCGTCGGTCAGCGACTCCAGGGTGAGCAGCAGCGAGCGGGACAGCAGCGGGGAGATCACCGAGAAGTACGGGTTCTCGGTGGTCGCCGCGATCAGGGTGACCCAGCGGTTCTCCACGGCCGGCAGCAGCGAGTCCTGCTGGGCCTTGGAGAAGCGGTGGATCTCGTCCAGGAACAGCACCGTCTCCCGGCCGGACATGCCGACCGCCCGCCGGGCGCCGTCGATCACCGCCCGGACCTCCTTGACCCCGGCGGTGATCGCGGACAGCTCGACGAAGCGGCCTTCCACGGCCTGGCTGATCACGTGCGCCAGGGTGGTCTTGCCGGTGCCGGGCGGGCCCCAGAGGATCACCGAGCTGGTCGCCGCCGGCCCGCGCGAGCCCGAGACCAGCCGCCGCAGCGGCGACCCGGGCTTCAGCAGCTGCCGCTGCCCGGCCACCTCGTCCAGGGTGCGCGGGCGCATCCGTACGGCCAGCGGCGCCCGGCCGGGCTCCCTGCTCTGGCGTTCCTCGGCGGCGGCGGTGAAGAGGTCCGGTTCGTCCACACCGGAAGCCTATGCGAGGCCGCCGACACACCCGCCGGAGCAGCCGGCCCCATCGCGCCTACGCCCTGTCCCGCCGATCGAGGCGGGCCGCGTGGTCCGGGACGTACTTCTGCAGGTCGCGCGGGGGCCGCTGGTAGCCGCGCGGGGCCGGGCGGGGCGGCAGGTCGATCTGCGGGGCGGTGATCTCGCGGTACGGCACGGTGGAGAGCAGGTGGGCGATCATGTTGATCCGGGCCCGCCGCTTGTCGTCGCTCTCCACCACGTGCCAGGGCGAGTCAGGGGTGTCGGTGTAGACGAACATCTCGTCCTTGGCCCGCGAGTAGTCCTCCCACCGGGTGATCGACTCGACGTCCATCGGGGAGAGCTTCCAGCGCTTCATCGGATCCTCCAGCCGGTCCCGGAAGCGCCGTTCCTGCTCGGTGTCGCTCACCGAGAACCAGTACTTGCGCAGCAGGATGCCCGACTCGATCAGCATCCGCTCGAAGGTCGGGCACTGGTGCAGGAACTGCCAGTACTGCTCGTCCGTGCAGAAGCCCATGACCCGCTCGACACCGGCCCGGTTGTACCAGCTGCGGTCGAACAGCACGATCTCCCCGGCGGCCGGCAGCTGCTCGACGTACCGCTGGAAGTACCACTGGGTCTTCTGCCGCTCGGTCGGGGTCGGCAGCGCCGCGACCCGGGCGATGCGCGGGTTCAGGTACTCCGTCACCCGCTTGATCGCGCCGCCCTTGCCGGCGGCGTCGCGCCCCTCGAAGACCACCACCAGCCGGGCGCCCTCGACCCGCACCCACTCCTGCAGCTTCACCAGTTCCTGCTGGAGCCGCAGCAGTTCCCGCTCGTACGGCTTCCTCGCGAGTCGTTCCGGCTTCGCGGTCCGCTGCTCCTCGGCCACCTGGGGTCCTCCGTCCGGCTGCTGCTGATGAGCACTCACCGTAGGCGCTGGAGGCCGCCTCCGCAGGTCGGCGGACGGATGGGCGGCAGCGGCGGCCCCCTGAACCGCCGCTGCCGCGCTCCCCCGTCCGGTCGGCGCGAACGCCGAACGATCAACCTTGGCCCACACCTGCCGGACGGGTCCAATATCCGGTTCCATAACCTTGGGGCATGGATGTCGACACCCGCCTGCTGCGCAGCTTCGCCGCGGTCTGCGAGGAGGGGCAGCTGACCGCTGCCGCGGCCCGGCTGTTCGTCTCCCAGCCGACGCTCACCAAGCAGATCCGCCAGCTGGAGTCGCTGCTCGGGGTCGAGCTGTTCGAGCGGTCGCGGCGCGGCATGGCGCCCACCCCGGCCGGGCGGGCGCTGGCGGACTACGCCGGGGCGATGCTGGCCGGCTGGGAGGACGCGCTGCGGGCCACCCGGGCGGCCGCCGCCGAGCAGGGCTCGGTGCTGCGCGTGGGGTTCGAGGGCGGCATCATCAATCTGATGACCCGCAGCACCGTCGCCGACTTCGCCCGGCGGATGCCCGGCTGGCAGGTCGAGTTGCGGCAGAACAACTGGTTCGACCCGACCTCGGGCCTGGCCACCGGCGAGATCGACCTGACGCTCTGGCACGGCCCGGCGTGGCTGGTCGAGCACTACAACGTCGCCGTGCTCGGCGAGGAGGCGCGGGTCGTGGCGCTGCCGGCCGGGCACCGGCTGGCGGACCGGGCCGAGCTGTCCGTCGAGGACCTGCTGGACGAGCCGTTCGTGGCGATACCGCACGAGGCCGGGCACTGGCGCGAGTACTGGCTGGCGGGCCGGGAGCGGGGCGGGCGTCCGGTGCGGATCGGCGCGGTGGCGCACAACACCGACGAGTGGCTGGCCGCGGTGGTGTGCGGTCAGGGCGTCGGCTTCGCACCGGAGACGATGAGCCGGCTGGCCGTACGGGATGACGTCGCGTACCGGCCGGTACGGGGGCTCAGCCCGAGCAGGGTCGGGCTGTACTGGCCGAAGGACCGCGAACTCACGCCGGCGATGGCCGCGTTCGTGCGCAGCTGCCGGGTCACGGTCCCCTTCGGCCGGCTGGGAAGGTCGGGTGGGACGGAGCCCCTGGTGAAAACGGAGCCCCGGGTGGGAACGCGGTCGGTGGAACCGAACTGACGGTCTACACCGCCACGAAGGCCTCGGGGTAGCGGCAGAGCCCGCGCGGAGCGCCGTCGTACGCGGGCAGCGGCAGCGCCTGGAAGTAGGCGTCCGGCACCTCGAACGGCCCGCTGATCTCGTGCCGTCCGGCCGCGCTGAAGCCGAACCGCCCGTAGTACTCCGGGTCGCCGAGGACGACCACGAGCTTCTCCCCCGCCTTCTCGGCCGCCGACAGCGCGGCCCGGACGACGAGTTCGCCGACGCCCTTGCGCTGCCACTCCGGCGCGACGGCGACCGGCGCGAGCGCGAGGCCCGCGCCGTCCTCGCCGACCCGCAGCCGGGTCAGCAGCGCGTGCCCGATCACCAGCCCGGCCTCGTCGACCGCGACCAGCGACAGCTCGGGCAGCCAGGCCGGATCGCGGCGCAGCGCGTCGACCAGGTCCGCCTCGTCCGGGCCGGGGAACGCGGCCATGTGGACGCGTCTGGTCGCCGGGACGTCATCCGGACACTCGACCCTTGTGATCACCTGCATGAGTCAACCCTCCTTGTGTCACACGTCATTGTGGACCGGCCCCGGACGGTGGGTGGACCGTCCGGGGCCGTTGAAGGTTAGCGGATCCGGTGTCAGGCGTCGGACTTCGCGGCGTCCTCGCGCAGCTTCGGCTTGGCGTCCACGCCGGCCTCCCGGCGCTGGGCCGGGGTGATCGGGGTCGGGGCGCCGGTCAGCGGGTCACCGCCGGTGGACGTCTTCGGGAAGGCGATGACGTCGCGGATGGTGTCGTACCCGCCGAGCAGGGTGACGATGCGGTCGAGGCCGAAGGCGACGCCACCGTGCGGCGGCGGGCCGTAGTTGAAGGCGTCCAGCAGGAAGCCGAACTGCGAGGCCGCCTCCTCCTCGGAGAGGCCGATCGCGTCGAACGCCCGCTTCTGCACGTCGCGCTGGTGGATACGGATCGAACCGCCGCCCAGCTCCGAGCCGTTGAGGACCAGGTCGTAGGCGTTGGACAGCGCCGAGCCCGGGTCGGTGTCGAAGGTGGCGAGCGACTCGGCGGTCGGGGCGGTGAACGGGTGGTGCACCGCGTGCCAGCCCTGGAACTCGCCCTTGTCGTCCTCGATCGGCTCGAACATCGGGAAGTCGACGACCCAGAGGAAGGCCCACTGCGACGCGTCGATCAGCTCGCAGCGGCGGCCGATCTCCAGGCGGGCGGCGCCCAGCAGCTCCTGCGAGGGGCGCTGCTTGCCGGCCGCGAAGAAGATCGCGTCGCCGTTCTTGGCGCCCGCGGCGGCGGCCAGGCCGGCCAGGTGCTCCTCGGACAGGTTCTTGGCGACCGGGCCGCGCAGCTCGCCGGTCTCGGCGTCGATGACGACGTAGGCCAGGCCGCGGGCGCCGCGCGCCTTGGCCCAGTCCTGCCAGGCGTCGAGCGCCTTGCGGGGCTGCGAGGCACCGCCGGGCATCACCACGGCGCCGACGTACGGGGCCTGGAAGACGCGGAACGCGGTGCCCTTGAAGTACTCGGTGAGGTCGGTGAGTTCCTGTCCGAAGCGGACGTCCGGCTTGTCGGAGCCGTAGCGGGCCATGGCGTCCGCGTAGGTCATCCGGGGCAGCGGGTTGGGGAGCTCGTAGCCGTGCACCTCGCGCCAGATCGAGCCGACGATCTTCTCGCCGAGGGCCAGGATGTCCTCCTGGTCGACGAACGAGGCCTCGATGTCGAGCTGGGTGAACTCCGGCTGCCGGTCGGCGCGGAAGTCCTCGTCGCGGAAGCAGCGGGCGATCTGGTAGTAGCGCTCCATGCCGGCCACCATCAGCAGCTGCTTGAACAGCTGGGGCGACTGCGGCAGCGCGTACCAGTGGCCGGGCTGCAGGCGGACCGGGACGAGGAAGTCGCGGGCACCCTCGGGGGTGGAGCGGGTGAGGTACGGCGTCTCGATGTCGAGGTAGTCGTTCTCCTCCATCACCCGGCGGATGATGTTGCTCACCTTGGAGCGCAGCCGCAGGCCCTTGGCCGGGCCCTCGCGGCGCAGGTCCAGGTAGCGGTAGCGCAGCCGGACCTCCTCGTTGACCGTGCCCGGCTCGTACTCGGCGACCGGGAAGGGCAGCGGGGCGGCCTCGGAGAGGACCTCGATCTCGCTGACGACAACCTCGACCGCGCCGGTCGGGATGTCCGGGTTCTCGTTGCCGTCGGGGCGCACCCGGACGTCGCCGACGACCTTGACGCAGTACTCGGCGCGAAGGCCGTGCACCGAGTCGAGGTCGCGGACCACGATCTGCACGGTGCCGGAGGCGTCGCGCAGATCGATGAAGGCGACACCGCCGTGGTCGCGGCGGCGGGCGACCCAGCCGGCCAGGGTGACGGTGGTGCCTGCGTGCTCCGGGCGGAGCGTGCCCGCGTCGTGCGTGCGGATCACAGCTGCTTCTCCTTCAGGGTGGTGACGAGTGCGTCGAGGGCGACGGGGTTCTGCTCGCCGGTGGTCAGGTCCTTGAGCTGGACGACGCCGTCGGCGAGGTCCCGGTCCCCGGCCACGAGGGCGAAGCGGGCGCCGGACCGGTCGGCGGACTTCATGGCGTTCTTGATGCTCTTGACGCCGAAGGCGAGGTCGGTGGCGACGCCGGCCCGGCGCAGCTCGACCACCTTGGCGAACAGGACGTTCTTGGCCTCCTCGCCGAGCGCGACGGCGTACACGGAGGTCGCGGCGGGCAGGTCGAGGACGATGCCCTCGGCCTCCATCGCCAGGAAGGTGCGGTCCACGCCGAGGGCCCAGCCGACGGACGGCAGCGCCGGGCCGCCGATCATTTCGGACAGGCCGTCGTAGCGGCCGCCGCCGCCGATCGCGGACTGGGCGCCGAGGCCGTTGTGCACGAACTCGAAGGTGGTGCGGGTGTAGTAGTCCAGGCCGCGGACCAGCTTCGGGTCGTCGACGAAGGCCACGCCGTTCGCGGTGAGCAGCTCGCGGACCTTCTCGTCGTACGCCTTGCACTCCTCGCACAGGTAGTCGCGCAGCTTGGGCGCGTCGACCAGCTGGGCCTGCACCGACTCGCGCTTGTCGTCCAGGACGCGCAGCGGGTTGATGTCGGCGCGGCGGCGGGTGTCCTCGTCCAGGTCCAGGCCGGCGAGGAACTCGACCAGGGCGGCGCGGTAGACCGGGCGGCACTGCTTGTCGCCGAGGCTGTTGAGCAGCAGCGAGTAGTCGCGCACGCCCAGCGAGCGGAAGGCGTCGTCGGCGAGGATGATCAGCTCGGCGTCCAGGGCCGGGTCCTCGGCCCCGATCGCCTCGGCGCCGACCTGGGAGAACTGGCGGTAGCGGCCCTTCTGGGCGCGCTCGTAGCGGTAGTACGAGCCGGAGTACCAGAGCTTGACCGGCAGGTTGCCCTGCTTGTGCAGGTTGGCCTGGAGGGCGGCGCGCAGCACCGAGGCGGTGCCCTCCGGGCGCAGCGCGAGCTCGTCGCCGCCGCGGGTGGTGAGGTTGTACATCTCCTTGCTGACGATGTCGGTGGACTCGCCGACGCCGCGGGAGAAGAGCTTCACGTCCTCGAAGACCGGAGTCTCGACGTAGCCGTAGCCGGCCCGGCGGGCGGGCGCGGCGATGCGCTCGCGGATCGCCAGGAAGGTCGCGGAGCTGGGGGGCAGCAGGTCGTAGGTGCCCTTGGGGGCGGTGAAGGTGCTCAACTTCTCTTCCGTCACATTCCTCGTCGCGGGAAAGCCTGGGCGCCGGCCGCCCCTGCTGCCTGTCGGAGGTAGGGGTTGGTGGCGCGCTCGTGGCCGATGGTGGTCTGTCCGCCGTGGCCGGAGAGGACCACGGTGGTGTCGTCGAGGGGCAGGCACACCCGGGCCAGCGACCGCATGATCGCCTCGCTGTCCCCGCCCGGGAGGTCGGTACGCCCGATGGAGCCGGCGAACAGCAGGTCGCCCGAGAACAGCACCGGGGGGAGGTCCTCGGCACCGGGCGTCCGGAAGGTCACCGACCCCCCGGTATGGCCCGGGGCGTGGTCCACGGTGAGCTGCAGGCCGGCGAGCTCCAGCACGGCGCCGTCGGTGAGCTCGCGCACGTCGTCGGGCTCGCCGACGGTGAGCTCGCCCATCAGCTGGGTGCCCAGGGCGCGGCCGAGGGCCTTCTCCGGGTCGGACATCATGTACCGGTCCTCGGGGTGGATCCAGGCCGGGACGCCGCGGGCGCCGCAGACCGGGACCACCGAGGCCACGTGGTCGATGTGGCCGTGCGTGAGCACCACGGCGACGGGCTTGAGCCCGTGCTCGCGGACCATCTCCTCGACACCGCGCGCCGCCTGGTGGCCGGGATCGACGATGACGCACTCCTCGCCCGCCGCCGGGGCGACCAGGTAGCAGTTGGTGCCCCAGGCTCCAGCGGGGAATCCGGCGATGAACACGCGCGTCCTTCGTGATGCGGTCGGCAGTGGCGGCTACGGTCGCGGCTGCCGGGTCGGATGCAGCCACCAGTCATGCAGCAAACCAGTGAGGTAAAGGCAGCCTACCGGCGGTGCGGGTGCGGTTGCGAACCAGATAGGGGTGGCGCGCGCGGTTCGCACTGACAGGTTCACCGCGTTCTTACAGGCCCGGTCCCTACACTTGGCCGCCGATGGATGCGATGATCCGCTTCGGTACCCATCCACTTTCCCAGCACATCCGTAGGAGACACGGCCGGTGGTCAGCAGCGAACAGCGGCGGCGGCAGCTCGCCCGAGAGAAGTACGAGCGCCAGATGGAGCGGCGGGTCGCCGCGCGGTCCGCGCGCAGGCGCCGCAACACGATCCTGGGCTCCGCGCTCGCCGTCGTGGTGCTGGCCGGCGGCGGTGCGCTGGTCGGCACCGGGGCGTTCAGCTCGGACAAGGACAAGTCGGCTTCGGCCGCCTCCTCCGCCAAGGCCGCGCCGAGCCAGAGCGCCGAGCCGACCACCCCGACCCGCAAGCCGGTCGAGGGCTGCGCCGATCCGGCGCCGGGCGCGCCGAACGGCAAGCAGTGGCAGGCCGAGCCGGCCATGGCGCTCGACGCGGGCGGCTCGTACACCGCGACGCTGGACACCAACTGCGGCAAGGTGACGCTCGCGCTCGACGCGGCCAAGGCCCCGCACACGGTGAACTCCTTCGTCTTCCTGGCCGGGGAGAAGTACTTCGACCACACCAAGTGCCACCGCCTCACCACCGACGGCATCTTCGTGCTCCAGTGCGGCGACCCGACCGCCAGCGCGACCGTCCCGGGCGGCACCGGCGGCCCCGGGTACAAGTTCGCGGACGAGAACCTGACCGGCGCGACCTACCCGGCGGGCACCGTGGCGATGGCCAACTCCGGCCCCGGGACGAACGGGAGCCAGTTCTTCCTGGTCTACAAGGACACCCAGCTGCCCCCGAACTACACCCCCTTCGGCAAGATCACCGGGGGCCTGGACGCGGTGCAGAAGATCGCCGCCGCGGGCACCCTGGAGGGCGCCCCGGACGGCCACCCGATGGCCGACGTCACCTTCAACTCGGTGACCACGACAAAGAGTTGACATCTCCCGGGGCCGCCCACAAGGGGCGCCCGAAGCGCCTCGGCGCGGCCCCGGCCCGAAATCGCCCGGCCCGGATGCGGACAGCACCGGGGCCGGTCGCCTATGTTGGCGTTGTATCAGGGTGCCCGTACCCGCCTGGCCGTCACCCTCGGCAGCAAGTCACGGCGGACGGGGACGGCGGACTCATCGGTCCGCCGCACATCAACTGTGGACGACGGACGCGCGCCGCCCCGGCGCGGGCGCGACGTCATGTGGAGGACGCGCTATGAGCAGCGACCCGTGGGGCCGTGTCGACGAGCAGGGCACGGTCTACGTCAGGACGGCCGACGGCGAACGCGTCGTAGGTTCCTGGCAGGCCGGCTCGCCCGAGGAGGCCCTCGCCTACTTCGAGCGCAAGTACCAGGGCATCGAGGTGGAGATCGGCCTGCTGGAGAAGCGGGTGCGCACCACCGACCTGGCCGCCAAGGACGCCCAGGCCGCGCTGGACCACCTGCGCGCCCAGGTGACCGAGGGGCACGCGGTCGGCGACCTGGCCGCCCTGGCCAAGCGGCTGGACACGCTCGCCGGCGAGATCGAGAGCCGGCGCGAGGAGCGCAAGGCCGCTCGTGCCAAGGCCCAGGACGAGACCCGCACCGCCAAGGAGGCGCTGGTCTCCGAGGCCGAGCAGCTCGCCGAGTCCACCCAGTGGCGGGAGGCCGGGGACCGGCTGCGCGCCCTGGTGGACACCTGGAAGGGCCTGCCCCGGCTGGACCGCAAGAGCGACGACGAGCTGTGGCACCGCTTCTCGCACGCCCGCTCGGTCTTCTCCAAGCACCGCAAGGCGCACTTCGCGACCCTGGACGCCGAGCGCGAGCAGGCCCGGCAGACCAAGGAGGCGCTGGTCGCCGAGGCCGAGGCGCTGTCCTCGTCCACCGAGTGGGGCGACACCGCGGCCGCCTACCGCGACCTGATGGCGCGCTGGAAGTCCGCCGGCCGGGCCCAGCGGGACATCGAGGACGAGCTGTGGGCGCGCTTCCGCGGCGCGCAGGACGTCTTCTTCCAGGCCCGTTCCGCGGTGTTCAGCGAGCGGGACGCCGAGCAGGTGGCCAACCAGAAGCTCAAGGAGGCGCTGGCCGTCGAGGCCGAGGCGATCCTGCCGATCACCGACCTGAAGGCCGCCAAGGCGGCGCTGCGCGAGGTCAACGAGCGCTGGGAGGCGATCGGGCACGTGCCGCGCGACGCCCGTCCGAAGCTGGACGGCCGGCTGAACACGGTCGAGCGGGCCATCCGCGAGGCCGAGGACACCGAATGGAAGCGCTCCAACCCGGAGGCCAAGGCGCGCGCCGCCGGCATGGTCGGCCTGTTCGAGGCGAAGGCCGACAAGATCCGGGCCGATCTGGACAAGGCCCGCGCCGCCGGGAACGCCGGCCGGATCGCCAAGCTGGAGAACGAGCTGGCCGGCGTGCAGACCCTGCTGGAGCAGGCGCACCGGAGCCAGGAGGAGTTCAGCGGCTGATCCGCCGAACGCACGAGAGAGGGCCCCGGGATCTCCCGGGGCCCTCTCTCGTGCTCTCGTGCTCGGGGCGCTACTTGCGGGCCGAGGTGACGCGGTAGACGTCGTAGACGCCCTCGACGCCGCGCACGGCCTTGAGCACGTGGCCGAGGTGCTTCGGGTCGCCCATCTCGAAGGTGAAGCGGCTCATCGCGACCCGGTCGCGGGAGGTCTGCACCGCCGCCGACAGGATGTTGACGTGCTGGTCGGAGAGCACCCGGGTGACGTCCGAGAGCAGCCGGGAGCGGTCCAGCGCCTCGACCTGGATGGCCACCAGGAACACCGAGGACTGGGTGGCGGCCCACTCGACGTCGATCATCCGCTCGGGCTGCTGGCTCAGCGACTCGACGTTGACGCAGTCGGCGCGGTGCACCGAGACGCCGTTGCCGCGGGTCACGAAGCCGACGATCGGGTCGCCCGGCACCGGGGTGCAGCAGCGGGACAGCTTGACCCAGACGTCCTCGACGCCCTTGACGATCACGCCCGGGTCGCCCTTGGCCCGGCGGCGCACCGCCCGGCGGTCGTGCGTCGGGGTCGCGGTCTCGGCGAGGTCCTCGGTGGCGCCCTCCTCGCCGCCGAGCGCCTGGACCAGCTTCTGCACGATGTTCTGCGCGGTGACGTGGCCCTCGCCGATCGCGGCGTAGAGCGAGGAGATGTCGGGGTAGCGCATCTCGTGGGCCAGGGTGACCAGCGAGTCGCCGGTCAGGATCCGCTGGATCGGCAGGCCCTGCTTGCGCATCGCCCGGACGATCGCCTCCTTGCCGTGCTCGATCGCCTCCTCGCGGCGCTCCTTGGAGAACCAGGCGCGGATCTTGTTGCGGGCGCGCGGCGACTTGACGAAGCCCAGCCAGTCCCGGGACGGGCCGGCGTTCTCCGCCTTGGAGGTGAACACCTCGACGGCGTCGCCGTTCTCCAGCGTCGACTCCAGCGGCACCAGCCGCCCGTTGACCCGGGCCCCTATCGTCCGGTAGCCCACCTCGGTGTGCACCGCGAAGGCGAAGTCGACCGGGGTCGCACCGGCCGGCAGGGCTATCACGTCGCCCTTGGGCGTGAAGACGAAGACCTCGTTGCTGGCCAGGTCGAAGCGCAGCGACTCCAGGAACTCGCTCGGGTCGGCGGTCTCCTTCTGCCAGTCCAGCAGCTGCCGCAGCCAGGCCATCTCGTTGACGGCGCCGGCCTTGTCGTCCTTGCGGACCTGGGTCGGGGTGTCGGTGCGGACCTTGGACGCGCCGGCCACCGCGCGCTGCTTGTACTTCCAGTGCGCGGCGATGCCGTACTCGGCCCGGCGGTGCATGTCGAAGGTGCGGATCTGGAGTTCGACGGGCTTGCCGCCGGGGCCGATCACCGTCGTGTGCAGCGACTGGTACATGTTGAACTTGGGCATCGCGATGTAGTCCTTGAACCGCCCCGGCACCGGGTTCCACCGCGCGTGGATGGTGCCCAGCGCCGCGTAGCAGTCGCGGACGGTGTCGACCAGGACCCGGATGCCCACCAGGTCGTAGATCTCGGCGAAGTCCCGGCCCCGGACGATCATCTTCTGGTAGACCGAGTAGTAGTGCTTGGGCCGGCCGGTGACGGAGGCGGTGATCCGGGCGCCGCGCAGGTCCCCCTGGACCTGGTCGATGACGGTCGCCAGGTACTCGTCCCGCTTGGGGGCGCGCTCGGCGACCAGCCGGACGATCTCGTCGTACATCTTGGGGTAGAGGATCGCGAAGGCGAGGTCCTCCAGCTCCCACTTGATGGTGTTCATGCCCAGCCGGTGCGCCAGCGGGGCGTAGATCTCCAGCGTCTCGCGGGCCTTCTTCTCCTGCTTCTCCCGCTTGAGGTAGCGCATCGTGCGCATGTTGTGCAGGCGGTCGGCAAGCTTGATCACCAGGACCCGCGGGTCCTTGGCCATCGCGACGACCATCTTGCGGACGGTCTCGGCCTGCGCGGCCTCGCCGAACTTGACCCGGTCCAGCTTGGTGACGCCGTCCACCAGCAGCGCCACCGAGTCGCCGAAGTCCTTGCGCAGGGTCTCCAGGCCGTAGTCGGTGTCCTCGACGGTGTCGTGCAGCAGCCCGGCCATCAGGGTCGCGGCGTCCATCCCCAGCTCGGCCAGGATGGTGGCCACCGCCAGCGGGTGGGTGATGTACGGGTCGCCGCTCTTGCGCTTCTGCCCGCGGTGCCACTTCTCGGCGACGGCGTAGGCCCGCTCGATGTCCCGCAGCAGCGCCGGGTCGGCCTTCGGGTCGTTCGCCCGGATCGACCGGAACAGCGGCTCCAGCACGGGGTTGAGCACGCTGGAGCGCTGGCCGCCGAGGCGGGCCAGGCGGGCGCGCATGCCACCCGAGGAGGAGCCGCGCCCGGTAGGGGCGGTCGGTCGCGAGGAGGTCGGCGCCGGGCGTGCCGGGGTGGCCCCCGAGGGCGTGGGACGGTTGTCGGGGGCGGCCGCTTCGGCCGTGGGCACAACCTCGTCGGGCAAGGACTCTCCTCGGGGCACCGGGGCCGACCCCTGCCGCGGCCCGTACGGTCGGACGCAACCGGGAGGGGGTGAATCTTCATGGTACCGAGCCGGGCGCCGCGGCGTTCATCCACCCGGGCCGGAAACGGAAGGGCGGCGGTCGGATGATCCGACCGCCGCCCTTCACTCAGGTCCCTCAGACCGTGACCAGCGTCTCCAGCGGAGCGCCGTTCAGGTGCCCGGCCAGCCGTTCCCGGCCGTCCAGGAAGCCCAGCTCCATCAGCACCACGACGCCCACCAGCTCGGCGCCGGCCTCCTTCACCAGGTCCAGCGAGGCGCCGATGGTGCCACCGGTGGCCAGCACGTCGTCCACCACCAGCACCCGCTCACCGGGCGCGAAGGCGTCGCACTGCACCTCCAGCGTCGCCGAGCCGTACTCCAGCTCGTACGAGCGCCGGAACACCTCGCCGGGCAGCTTGCCCTGCTTGCGGATCGGCACGAAGCCGAGCCCGGCCGCGAAGGCCGCCGGAGCCGCCAGCACGAAGCCGCGCGCCTCCAGTCCCACCACCTTGGTCGCCCCGAGCTCCCGCGCCCGGTCCGCCAGCGCCCTGGTGAGGGCGCCGAAGGCCTCGGCGTCGGCCAGCAGCGGCGCGATGTCCTTGAACAGCACACCCGGCTTCGGGTAGTCCGGGACGTCCCGGATCCGGCTGTTCAACAGCTCGGCCAGTGCGGTGTCGGCGGTGGTCACGGCGTGTCCTTACGGTCGGGTCGGTTCAGCGCTTGGTGGACGGACGGCCCTTGGCACGCGTGGTGCCGGCCGCCCGGCCGCGCTGACCGACCATACCCGCAGGCAGGTCCTCGTCCGCGATCTCCTCGTCCGCCGGCACCTCGCCCGCGGCCTTGGCAGCGGCCGCGGCCCGGTGCTGCAGGACCCGCTTGCGCAGCGCCTTCATCTCCGGCTGCTCCTCCTTGAGCTGCGCCAGCAGCGGGGTGGCAACGCAGATCGACGAGTAGGCACCGGCCGCGAGGCCGATGAACAGCGCCAGCGAGATGTCGTTCAGCGTGCCGGCGCCCAGGAGGCCGCCACCGATGAACAGCAGCGCGGCGACCGGGAGCAGGGCGACCACGGTGGTGTTGAGCGAACGCACCAGGGTCTGGTTGAGGCCCGCGTTGGCCGCCTCGCTGTAGGTGAGCTTGTTCTGCTTGGTGAGGTCCTTGGTGTTCTCCTTCACGGTGTCGAAGACGACGACCGTGTCGTAGAGCGAGTACCCGAGGATGGTCAGGAAGCCGATCACCGTACCGGGGGTGACCTCGAAGCCCACCAGGGCGTACACACCGATGGTGATCAGGAGGTCGTGGATGAGGGCGACCAGGGCCGCCACCGCCATCCGCCACTCGAAGGCGATCGCCAGGTAGACCGTCACCAGGACCATGAAGATGATCAGGCCGGTGAGCGCCTTCGAGGAGATCTGCTTGCCCCAGCTGGGGCCGATCACCTGGGCCTCGACGGTGTCCAGCGGCACGGCCAGCTTCTCGGAGAGCTGAGCGCGGATCTCGTCCGAGCTCTTCGGCTCCTCGGTGCTGACCTGGATGCGGATCTTGCCGTTGTCGGTCGACTGCACCAGCGGGTGCGAGGAGACGATCTGGTTGGACGTCTCCTGCGCCTGCGAGACGGTCAGCCCCGGCTTGGCCACGGTGTAGACCGAGCCGCCCTTGAACTCGATGCCCAGGTGCAGGCCCATCGACAGACCGATCGCCGCGATCAGCACGATCACGCCGGAGATGGAGTACCAGAGCTTACGGCGCCCGACGAAGTCGAAGCTGACCTCGCCCTGGTAGAGCCGGTGTCCCAGATTGGAGAAGCGTGACACGGTGTCAGGCCTCCTTCACGGCGGCAGAGGAGGGGCTACGACGACGGCTGCTGCGCAGCGGCGGGCGGGCGCCCAGCCGCTTCGGGTCCAGGCCGGACCACGGGTGACCGTTGGCGAAGAACTTGCGCCGGGCCAGCAGCGTGATCACCGGCTTGGTGAAGAGGAAGATCACCACGACGTCCAGCGCGGTGGTCAGCCCCAGGGTGAACGCGAAGCCCTGGACCTTGCCGACCGAGACCACGTAGAGCACGGCGGCACAGAGGAAGGACACGAAGTCCGACACCAGGATGGTGCGCCGGGCGCGCGGCCAGGCCCGCTGGACCGCCGGGCGCAGCGGGGCGCCCTCGCGGACCTCGTCGCGGATGCGCTCGAAGTAGACGATGAAGGAGTCGGCGGTGATGCCGATCGCGACGATCGCACCGCAGACCGCGGGCAGGTTCAGCGCGAAGCCGATCCCGGCGCCGAGCAGGCTCATGATCGAGTAGGTCAGGGCCGCCGAGACGAGCAGACCGGCGATCGAGACCAGGCCGAGGCCGCGGTAGTAGACCAGCGAGTAGAGCACCACCAGCAGCATGCCGATCGCGCCGGCGACCAGACCGGCCTTGAGCTGGTCGCTGCCGAGCGCCGGGGAGACGGTGGTGATGTCGCTCTTGCTGAATTCCAGCGGCAGGGCGCCGTAGCCCAGCACGTTGGACAGGTCCTGCGCCTCGGCCTGGCTGAAGCGGCCGGTGATCACGGCGCTGCCGCCGGGGATCACGTTCTTGACCTCGGGGTGCGAGACGACCTGGTTGTCCAGGACGATCGCGAACTGGTTGTTCGGCGGGGTCTGGGTGGCGAGCTGGCCGGTGACCTTGGTGAAGGCGTCGGTGCCGGCGCCGTTGAACTGCAGCTGGACCTGCCAGCCGGCACCCGTCTGGGTGTCGAGGCTCGGCTGGGCCTTGGAGACGTCCGAGCCCTTCACGGCGACGGGGCCGAGGGCGAGCTTCTCGTAGTAGCCGTTCTCGGGCTTCTGCGAACAGGCGACGACGGCCTTGTCCTCGGGGCCGGTCTGGGCCGCGCGGACCTCCGGCTTGGTGCAGTCGAGGGCGGTGAAGGCCGCGGCCAGCTCCGGCGGCACGGTGCCCTGGGTCATCGCGGCGCTGACGTCCGCGGCGCTGGGCGGGGTGGCGGGCGCGGACGGCGTGGCGGCGGCGCTCGGGGCGGTGCTCGCGCCCGTGGCGGCGGCGCTCGGGCTGGCGTCGGCGGCCAGCGCCTCACCGGCCGGGCGGCCCTGCTTGGTGCCGCTCGCGCTGGGCGTTCCGGTGGCACTCGCGCCGGCCGAGGCGGTGGAGCCGGCGGACGGGGCCGCGCTCGGGGTGCCGGTGGCCGAGGGGGAGCCGGTGGGCGCCGGCGGCGTGAAGCCGCTGGGCGCCACCGCGAGGACCGGGCGGAAGAACAGCTTGGCGGTGGTACCCACCTGGTCCGCCGCGTTCTGCTGGTTGCCGCCCTTGGGGATGTTCACGATGATCGTGTTGTCGCCCTGGGTCTGCACCTCCGCCTCGGAGACACCCATGCCGTTGACGCGGCGCTCGATGATCCCGGTGGCGATGTCCATGTTGGACTTGGTGATCGCCTTGGGGTCGGTCGACTTCGCGGTCAGCGTGATACTGGTGCCACCGGCGAGGTCGATTCCGAGCCGGGGCTTGGTGTGGCCCGTCCCGAACATGAGGGCGACCAGTCCGACGGTGACGACCAGGATGAGGGCCAGCGCCCGCCCTGGGTAGCCGTCGCGCGGGCGCGACTTGGGTGTTGCCACCTTGCTCGTTTCTCCCTGTCCATGCCACTCCCCCAACCGGACCCCCGTCCGGCTTGTGGCGGGACGGGGGCATGGCGGTTCTGCGGCCCTGAGGTCCTGTGGGCTCGCGGCACTGGGCCGCGCGGCCGGGCTGGTGCCCGACCGTACTACTTGCTCGCGGGAGCCCCGCCCTCGACGTCGCCCTTGGCGCCGCCGTCCTTGGTGAGCGTCAGCGGCTTGTCCTCGACCGGCTCGGCGTCGGTGTCCTCGGCCTCCGGCTCGGCCAGCTCGTCATCGGCGGGGCGACCGTTGATGATCGCGTCGTACTCCTGGGGCTCCAGGACAGCGGCGATCGCGCTCTTGGTGAAGTGGGTGACCACGCCGGGCGCGATCTCCAGCTCGATGGTCTCCTCGTTGATCGCCTTCACCGTGGCGTACAGGCCACCGATGGTGCGCACCCCCGCCCCTGGCTCCAGCGAGGTCTGCATCTGCTGCATCTGCGACTGGCGCTTCTTCTGCGACCGGAACATGAGCACGATCGCGATGATCGGGAGGAGAAGGATGATGAAGTTCACTGCAGCCAGGGTCCTTTACGGGCCGCCGACCGGCGGCCTGTGTGGTATTGGTCGGCCCGTCAGGTGAGCGGGGCGGTCCGGCGGAGTCTAGGCGACCCCGAACTGATCGGACAACGCCAAGCATCGCATCCTGCCGCCGAAAGTGGCGACCCTCCGCCTGCACAGTTTCCCCGGACTTCGCCCCCGGCTCGCACCCGGGCCACTCACCGGGGCGGTGCATCGGACGCCTCCCGGGAACCGTCGGGCGGCGATCACCCGTTCAGCCCTCGTCGGCCCGGAAGAGTTCGGATTGCGCGGGCACGGCGCCCCGGGCGGTCTGGATCGGCGGGGTCAGCCCGAGGTGCTGCCAGGCCGCCGCGGTGGCGATTCGGCCGCGCGGGGTCCGGGCGAGCAGGCCCTCGCGGACCAGGAAGGGCTCCGCCACCTCCTCGACCGTCTCGGACTCCTCCCCCACCGCGACCGCAAGAGTCGACAAACCGACCGGTCCGCCGCCGAACAGCCGCAGCAGCGCGGTCAGCACCGCGCGGTCCAGCCGGTCCAGACCGCGGGCGTCCACCTCGTAGACGTCCAGCGCCCGGGCGGCGATCTCGACGGTGACCTGGCCGTCGTGCCGCACCTGCGCGAAGTCGCGGACCCGGCGCAGCAGCCGGTTGGCGATGCGCGGCGTCCCCCGCGAGCGGCCGGCGATCTCGGCGGCGCCGGCCGGGTCGATCTCCACGTCCAGCAGGGTGGCCGAGCGGCGCACCACCCGTTCGAGCTCGGCCGGGGCGTAGAACTCCATGTGCCCGGTGAAGCCGAAGCGGTCGCGCAGCGGGGGCGGCAGCAGGCCGGCCCGGGTGGTGGCGCCGACCAGGGTGAAGGGCGGCAGTTCCAGCGGGATGGCGGTGGCGCCCGGGCCCTTGCCGACGATCACGTCGACCCGGAAGTCCTCCATCGCCATGTAGAGCATCTCCTCGGCCGGACGGGACATCCGGTGGATCTCGTCGAGGAAGAGCACCTCGCCCTCGGCGAGCGAGGAGAGGATCGCCGCGAGGTCCCCCGCGTGCTGGATCGCCGGGCCGGAGGTGATCCGGATCGGGGCGCCCAGCTCGGCGGCGATGATCATGGACAGGGTGGTCTTGCCCAGCCCGGGCGGCCCGCTGAGCAGCACGTGGTCGGGCGCGCTGCCGCGCTTGCGGGCCGCCTGGAGCACCAGGGACAGCTGCTCGCGCACCCGCTCCTGACCGATGAACTCGTCCAGCAGCTTGGGGCGCAGCGCCGCCTCGACCGCCTGGTCCTCCCCGTCGGCGGCGGCCGTCACCAGCCGGTCGCCCGGGTCCGAGTCGTACGGACTCATCAGCACATGCTCCAAAGTCGACAAGAGGACAGATCGCCAGATGGCTTTAGCGGGATCGGTTGAGGCCGCGCAGGGCGAGCCGGAGCAGTGCGCCGACGTCCGGCGTCTGCTGGGCCTCCGCCTCGGGGGTGACGGCCACGACCGCCTCGTCCGCCTCGCGCGGAGCGTAGCCGAGACCGGTCAGCGCCGAGTGCAGCTGCTCGCTCCAGGGGGCCGGACCGCTCGCGATCGGCTTCTGCGCCGGCACCGCGCCGTGCGGGGCACCCAGCTTGTCCTTGTACTCCAGCAGCAGCTTGGCGGCCTTCGCCTTCCCGATGCCGGGCACGGCCACCAGCGCCTTCTCGTCGCCGCCGGCCACCGCGGCCCGCAGCGCGTCGGGGCTGTGCACCCCGAGGATCGCCTGCGCCAGCTTCGGGCCGACGCCCGGCGCGGCCTGGAGGATCTCGAAGACGGCGCGCTCGTCGTCGTCCGCGAAGCCGAACAGGGTCAGCGAGTCCTCCCGGACCACCAGCGAGGTCGCGAGCCGGGCGGGCTCACCCAGCCGGAGCCCGGCCAGTGTGTTCGGCGTGCACTGCACGGCCATGCCGACCCCGCCGACCTCGACCACGGCGAGTCCGGAGGAGATGGCCGCCACGGGCCCTTGCACGAAGGCGATCACCGGCTGCTTCCTTTCAGGGGGGTGGCGCGGGCCGCCCGTACCGCGGCTTCCAGGCGGTTGACCGCCCCGCCGCGCCAGATGTGGCAGATGGCCAGCGCCAGCGCGTCGGCGGCGTCGGCGGGCTTGGGCGGGGCGTCCAGCCGCAGCAGGCGCTGCACCATGGCCGTGACCTGCGCCTTGTCGGCCCGGCCGGAGCCGGTGACGGCGGCCTTGACCTCGCTCGGGGTGTGCAGGGTGACCGGGATGCCGCGCCGGGTGGCGCAGAGCATCGCGACCGCGCTGGCCTGGGCGGTGCCCATCACCGTCCGGACGTTGTGCTGGGCGAACACCCGCTCGACGGCGACCAGCTCCGGCTCGTGCTCGTCGAGCCAGGCCTCTATGCCCTGCTCGACCAGCAGCAGCCGCCGCCCGATCTCCTCCTCGGCGGGGGTGCGCACCACGCCGACCCCGACCATCCGCAGCGGCCGCCCCGGCGCACCCTCGACCACGCCGATCCCGCACCTGGTCAGCCCCGGGTCGACGCCCAGTACCCGTACCACAGCCCCGCCTCTCGTTGATCGCCGCTCGCCTCCGGGCGCTCCGGCCCGGGCAGGCCCTCCGGCCCACGGCGGGCGACCTGCGAAGGCTACCGTCCGGGTCCGACAGCGCCCGCAAAGACACCGGCCCGGCGGTCGGGAGACCGCCGGGCCGGGGAGTGAGAACGATCACTCGGCGTCGAGCTGCGCACCGACCTCGTCGGAGATGTCGAAGTTGGCGAAGACGTTCTGCACGTCGTCGCTGTCCTCCAGCACGTCGATCAGCTTCAGGATCTTGCGGGCGCCGTCGACGTCCAGCTCGACCTGCATGCTCGGGAGGAAGTTGGCCTCGGCCGAGTCGTAGTCGACACCGGCGTCCACCAGCGCGGTGCGCACGGCGACCATCTTGGTGGCCTCGGAGACGATCTCGAACGCGTCGCCGAGGTCGTTGATCTCCTCGGGCTCCTGGTCGAGGACGACCTCGAAGAGCTTGTCCTCGTCCACGCCGTCAGCCTTGGGGACGATCACGACGCCCTTGCGGGTGAACAGGTACGACACCGAGCCCGGGTCGGCCATCGAGCCGCCGTTGCGGGTCATCGCGACGCGCACGTCGGAGGCGGCGCGGTTGCGGTTGTCGGTGAGGCACTCGATCAGGACGGCGACGCCGTTCGGGCCGTAGCCCTCGTACATGATCGTCTGGTAGTCGGCGCCGCCGGCCTCCAGACCGCCACCGCGCTTGACGGCGCGGTTGATGTTGTCGATCGGGACCGAGCTCTTCTTCGCCTTCTGGATGGCGTCGTAGAGGGTCGGGTTGCCGGCCGGGTCGGAACCGCCGGTGCGCGCCGCCACCTCGATGTTCTTGATCATCTTGGCGAAGAGCTTGCCGCGCTTGGCGTCGATCACGGCCTTCTTGTGCTTGGTGGTAGCCCACTTAGAGTGGCCGGACATTCGCCAGCTCCTTTACGTCGCCAAAGGGAAATGAAACAGATGAGATCTTACCGGTGTCGTCACCGGAAAGGCGCACACGGTCAGCGCCGTCCCAGGTGCTCCTCGACCATCGCGACGAAGTAGGCGTGCACCCGGTGGTCGCCGGTGAGCTCCGGGTGGAAGGAGGTCGCCAGCAGGTTGCCCTGGCGCACGGCCACGATCCGGCTCTCCGGACCGTCCGCGGCGGGCAGCTCGGCCAGCACCTCGACACCCGCGCCGACGCCCTCGACCCAGGGGGCCCGGATGAAGACGCCGTGCACCGGCGCGTCGCCCAGGCCCTCGAAGGCGACACCGGACTCGAAGGACTCGTTCTGGCGGCCGAAGGCGTTGCGGCGCACGGTCATGTCGATGCCGCCGACGGTCTCCTGGTCGTCCCGGCCGTCCAGGATCTTGTCGGCCAGCATGATCATGCCCGCGCAGGTGCCGTACACCGGCATCCCGGCGGCGACCCGCTCGCGCAGCGGGTCCATCACGCCGAACAGCAGCGCCAGCTTGGACATGGTGGTGGACTCCCCGCCGGGGATCACCAGCGCGTCGACCTCGGCCAGCTCCTCGGCACGGCGCACCGGGCGGGCGAGCGCGTCGGCCTCGGCCAGCGCGACCAGGTGCTCGCGGACGTCACCCTGGAGGGCGAGGACGCCGATGACTGGAGTGCTCACGGTCTTCAACCTCGTTCGATCGTTCTACGGATGTACGTGACGCGGCCCGCCGCGCGCCAAGGCGCTGCGACGGGCCGGCACAGGGGGCGACTACCAGCCGCGGTTGGCGTAGCGCTCGGTCTCCGGCAGGGTGTCGCAGTTGATGCCGACCATGGCCTCGCCGAGGTTGCGGGAGGCGTCCGCGATGATCTTCGGGTCGTCGAAGAAGGTGGTGGCCTTCACGATGGCGGCGGCGCGCTTGGCCGGGTCGCCCGACTTGAAGATGCCCGAGCCGACGAAGACGCCCTCGGCACCGAGCTGGCGCATCAGCGCGGCGTCGGCCGGGGTGGCCACGCCACCGGCGGAGAACAGCACGACCGGCAGCTTGCCGAGCTCGGCGACCTCCTTGACGAGCTCGTACGGGGCGCGCAGCTCCTTGGCGGCGGCGTACAGCTCGTTGTTGTCGAAGCCGCGCAGCTTGGCGATCTCGTTCTTGATCTGGCGCAGGTGGCGGACCGCCTCGACGACGTTGCCGGTACCGGCCTCGCCCTTCGAGCGGATCATGGCCGCGCCCTCGGCGATGCGGCGCAGGGCCTCGCCCAGGTTGGTGGCGCCACAGACGAAGGGGGTGGTGAAGGCCCACTTGTCGGAGTGGTTGACCTCGTCGGCCGGGGTCAGCACCTCGGACTCGTCGATGTAGTCGACGCCGAGCGACTGGAGGACCTGGGCCTCGACGAAGTGGCCGATCCGCGACTTGGCCATCACCGGGATGGAGACCGCCTCGATGATCTCCTCGATCATGTTCGGGTCGGACATCCGGGCCACGCCGCCGTCCTTGCGGATGTCGGCCGGAACCCGCTCCAGCGCCATGACGGCCACCGCGCCGGCGTCTTCAGCGATCTTGGCCTGCTCGGCGTTGACCACGTCCATGATCACACCGCCCTTGAGCTGCTCGGCCATGCCGCGCTTCACCCGGGCGGTACCGATCTGCGGCTGGTCTGCGGTGGTGGGGGTGGTGGACACGTGAGACCTCACTCGAAGATGAACCAGTGCTATCGCCCTATGGTAGGCGGAACGGGTGACGCAACCATGCGCCACCAAGTCCAGCCCGGACGACGGGATGCGACAAACGGGCCGTATCCGAGCACAGCCTAGGCGGGTGCCCCTTCGGGCGTGAGCGCGGGCGGCGGAGCATCGTCCATCTCGAACGCCAGCGGGAACGGGGCCTTCCCCGCCAGCCGGAAGTACCGCACCAGACGGTGCTCGCGCACCGCCCGGGCCGCCCGCACCGCGTCGTTGTGGAACCGGCGCGCCATCGGCGCCCGGCGCACCGCCGCCGTCAGGTCGCGCACCGCGTCCTCGCCGCCCGGCTCCGCCACCAGCGCCGCCACCTGCTCCGGCTCGGCGAACACCGCCCGCAGCGCCAGGCTCAGCTGGCTCTCCGCCACCTCACGCTGGTCGTCCTCGGCCTGCCGGGCCGCGTGCGCCGCGTCCAGCAGCAGCAGCGAGGCCGCCGGGTCCAGCAGCGAGGACGTGGCCAGCTCCATCGCCACCGAGGCCCGACGGACCAGCTGCGCGTCCAGCGCCGCCCGCGCGGCGTCGATCCTGGCGTGCAGCCGGTCCAACCGACCGGCCGTCCAACTCAGGTACATGCCGAACAGCACCACGGCCACGCCGGCCCAGATCCAGGTAGTCACGGGGCGCAACGCTACCGGGTGTCACCGGCTCAGCCCTCCGCGCTCGCGCTCCGGTAGGACCCGCGGTCGATGTCGGAGACGTTCACCGCGGTGTGCAGCCGGGTGCCCGGCGCCGGCGCGACGTGCTCGGCCAGCAGCGCCAGCACGCCCTCGCTGAGCGCCGCCTTCGCCTCCGGCGTACGGCCCGGGAAGATCTGGAACTCGACGTACACCTGCGCGGCGGCCTCCTCGCCCTCCCCCACCACGAAGTCGTCGTTCTGCCGGAACAGCGTCTTGCACGCCTCCGGCTTCGCGTCGATCGTCCCCACCGCGAGCCGGTTGATCGCCACGCCCAGCGCCCGGCGGTCGAAGGAGCCGGCCAGGCTCGGCGAGTAGTCGACGGAGATCTGCGGCATCGGTGCCCCCATGCGTCGTGCCCGAATACGGTCGACCGACCCTAACGCCGCCGGCACCCCGGAAAAGTCCCGGGCCGGCCGGGCTCGGTCCCGGGCTCAGTCCCGGGCCAGCCCGAACCGGCCGCGCCGGCCGCTGCGCACGTCCTCCTCGACCACCGCCGCGGCCCCCGCCGCCACCGTCTCGTACACCGCCAGGATGTCCGCGCCGACCGTCGACCAGTCGAACCGCCGCACGTACCGCGAAGCGGCCTTGCTCAGCTCCCCCAGCCGCCCCGGATCGCCCAGCAGCCGCAGCGCCGCAGCGGCCAGCGCGTCCGCGTCCTCCACCGGGAACAGCTCGCCCGCGTCCCCGCCGTCCAGCACCTGCTTGAACGCGTCCAGGTCGCTGGCCAGCACCGGGGCGCCCGCCGACATCGCCTCGACCAGGATGATCCCGAAACTCTCGCCACCGGTGTTCGGCGCCACGTACAGGTCCACGCTGCGCAGCAGCCGGGCCTTGTCGCGGTCGCTCACCATGCCGAGGAACTCCACCTGCCGGCGGACCTCCGGCGCCAGGCCGGCGACGGCCTCCTCCTCGTCCCCCTTGCCCGCCACCAGCAGCCGCACGCCCGGCCGCTCGGCCAGGATCTTCGGCAGCGCCGCCAGCAGCGTCGGCAGGCCCTTGCGCGGCTCGTTGATGCGGCCGACGAAGCCGATCGTGCCCGGCTCCCCCGCCGCCGCGCCGCCGCGCCAGCGCTCGTCCGGCTCGGCGTCCGCGAAGAAGCCGACGTCCACGCCGTTCGGGATCACCACCGCGTCGCCGCCCAGGTGCTCGACCAGCGTCCGCCGGGCGTACTCCGACACCGCGATCCGGGCCCGCATCTTCTCCAGGCCGGGCTGCAGGATCGGCGAGGCCGCGATCATCGCCCGCGAGCGCGGGTTGGAGGTGTGGAACGTCCCCACCATCGGCCCGGACGCCGACCAGGCGGCCAGCATCGACACGCTCGGCGCGGCCGGCTCGTGCACGTGCAGGATGTCGAACCGGCCCTCGTGCAGCCACCGCCGCGTCCGCGCCGCCGACAGGACGCCGAAGCTCAGCCGCGCCACCGACCCGTTGTACGGCACCGCCACCGCCCGCCCGGCACCGACCACGTACGGCGGCAGCGCCTCCTCGTCCTCGGCCGGCGACAGCACCGAGACCTCGTGGCCCAGACCGATCAGGTGCTCGGCCAAGTCCCGGATGTGGAACTGCACCCCACCGGGGACGTCCCAGTCGTACGGGCAGACGATGCCGATCTTCACGGGTTCCTCATGCTCCTTCGGGTACTCCTGCTGGCCGGGATCAGGACCCGGAGGCCTCGGCCGCCGGCTCGCCGGCCGGCTCCGGCACGGCCGCCCGGGCCGCCTCGGAGTGCGGCGCGGCCGCCTCCTCCACCGTCTCACGGACCGGGAGGTCGGCCAGCCAGAACCGCTGCAGCATGTGCCAGTCCTCGGGGTGCTCGCGGATCGCCTGCTCCCACACCTGCGCCAGCGCCTGCGTCATCGCCTGCGTCCGCTCCTTGCGGTCGCCCTCCTGCGGCACCGGCACCTCGGGGTGGATCCGCGCCCGCATCACCGGGCCGTCGTACCAGAGCGTCACCGGCAGCAGCGCCGCCCCGGTGCGCTGGCACAGCGCCGCCGGACCGGCCGGCATCCGGGTCGTCTCCCCGAAGAACGACACCTCCACACCCGCCTCCGAGAGGTCCCGGTCCCCCACCAGGCAGACCAGCCGGCCCTCGCGCAGCCGTCGAGCCAGCGTGCCGATCACGTTCACCCCGCCCCCGGTCAACGCCAGGACCTCCATGCCCTGGCCCTCCCGGAACTCCACGAACCGGTCGAACAGCCGCTCCGGCTTCAACCGCTCCGCGACCGTGGTGAACGGGAAGCCCAGCTGCGCCACCCAGGTGCCCGCCAGGTCCCAGTTGCCCATGTGCGGCAGCGCGATCACCGCGCCCCGACCGGCCTCGATGTGCTCTCGCAGGTTCTCCAGGCCCTCCGACTGGACGTCCCGGGCCACCCGCTCCCGGCTCCAGACCGGCAGCCGGAACGACTCCATCCAGTACCGCAGGTACGAGCGCATCCCGGCCCGGGACAGCGCCCGCAGGCCCGCCTCGTCCAGCCCTGGACGGACCCGGCGCAGGTTCGCCTCCAACTGGAGCACCCGCTTGCCCCGCCGGCGCCAGGCGTAGTCCGCCAGCCGGTCGAACAGGCCCCGCGCCACCCGCTCCGGCAGGTGCTTCAGCACCGCCCAGCCCAGCGCGTACGCCCAGTACACCAGTCGGTCCGTCACCGCAGGACGCCCCCCATCAGCTCCCGGCCGCCGCTCGGTCGGCCTCGAACGCCTCCCGGCGCACGGTCAGCATGCGCTGGACCACCGTCACCAGACTGCCCACCGCGACCAGCCACAGCGCCACCGGCAGCAGCCACTCCACGTACGGCACCCCGAACTTGTGCAGACCCGCGACCCCGGCCGCCACCAGGCTGGCCACCAGCCGCTCGGCCCGCTCCACCAGCCCCGACACGTCGCACGGCAGCCCCTGGCTCTGCGCCCGCGCCTTGGTGTACGACACCACCAGCCCGCTCGCCAGGCAGCAGATCGCCACCGCGCACAGCAGGTTGTCGTCACCCTTGCCCGCGTACCACATCGCCAGACCACCGAAGATCGCCGCATCCGCGACCCGGTCCAGCGTGGAGTCCAGGAACGCCCCCCACCTGGTGCTCCGGCCCAGCTGGCGGGCCATGTTCCCGTCCACCAGGTCCGAGAAGATGAACAGCGTGATCGTGATGGTGCCCCAGAAGAACTCCCCGCGCGGGAAGAACACCAGCGCACCGGCCACCGAACCGGCCGTACCGATCAGCGTCACGGCGTCCGGGCTCACGCCCAGCCGGATCAGGAACGCGGCGAACGGGGTCAGAACACGTGTGAAGAAGGCACGCGCGTATTTGTTGAGCATGGCCTTCCCGACCGCTCCGATCTCCCTGGTACCCGCCTGGCGCAACACGCGCGGCAGACGGCCGGACGGATCAGCCCGTCCGGCCCACCCATCGTAGCCAGGCCGGAGGCACGCTCCGTCGCACGCACCGCCCGACGACACCCCGGCCACGTCCCACACACGGACGGTCACCGCCCACCCGTACGACACGCGCCGCCGCAGCACCCGCACCTACACTTTCGAAGGACAGCCCCGGCGCGACGGGAGGAGACCCCGATGCCCGACCGCAGCACGGCACGAGCCGCCCAGGCGCCCGCCGTCACCGCCCCCCGGGACCTGCGCAACGTCGTCCTCATCGGCTCCAGCGGTGTGGGCAAGACCACCCTCGCCGAATCCCTCGCCCTCGCCTCCGGCGCCACCGGCCGGGCAGGTCGCGTCACCGACGGCACGACCGTCTCCGACCACGAGGACATCGAGCACCACCAGCAGCGCTCCGTCCAGCTCTCGCTGCTCCCGCTCGAATGGAAGGGCGTCAAGATCAACCTGATCGACCCGCCCGGCCACCCCGACTTCACCGCCGACCTGCGCGCCGCCCTGCACGCCGCCGACGCCGCCGTCTTCGTCGTCTCCGCCACCGACCCCGTCACCGCCCCCACCCGCGCACTCTGGCGCGAGTGCGCCGCCGAAGGCATCCCGCGCGCCATCGCCGTCGCCAAACTCGACCTCGCCCGCACCGGCTTCGACGACATCCTCACCGCCTGCCACGACGCCTTCGACCTGGGCCCCGACACCCTCCGCCCGCTCTTCCTGCCCGTCCTCCACGACGGCCGCCCCGACGGCAGCGTCGACCTGCTCACCGGCGACACCTACGGCCGGGCCACCCCGCTGCCCGACACCGGGCCCGCCCACGACAGCCTCGTCGAGGCCATCTCCGGCCAGGACGACACCCTCATGGAGCGCTACCTCTCCGGCGACACCCTCGACACCGACGCCCTCGAAGCCGGCCTGCGCCGCGAAGTCCTCGGCTGCGCCCTCCACCCCGCCGTCCCCACCAGCGAGAACGGCCTCGGCGCCACCGAACTCCTCGACCTGATCGTCCACACCTTCCCCGACCCCAGCGAACGCACCCGCCCAGCCCCCGACTGCGACCCCGACGCCCCGCTCGCCGCCCAGGTCGTCCGCGTCACCGGCGACACCTACGTCGGCCGGATCAGCCTGCTGCGCCTGTACGCCGGCACCCTGCGCCCCGACACCCGCATCCACCTCGCCGGCCCCGCCCACAGCGCCGACCAGAACGGCGACGAACGCGTCACCGCCCTCAGCAGCCCCTTCGGCAAGCTCCAGCGGCCCGTCCCGCACGCCGTCGCCGGCGACCTCGTCTGCATCGCCAAGCTCACCACCGCCCGCGCCGGCGACACCGTCCACGACCCCGGCCACCCCGTCGACCTCGACGGCTGGAACCTCCCCGAGCCCCTGCTCCCGATCGCCGTCGAAGCCCACAGCAAGGCCGACGACGACAAGCTCTCCCAGGCCCTCACCCGCCTCACCGCCGAGGACCCGGCCCTACGCCTCGAACAGAACCCCGCCACCCACCAGCTCGTCCTCTGGTGCACCGGCGAGGCCCACGCCGAGGTCGTCCTCGACCGCCTGCGCACCCGGCACGGCGTCCACGTCGACACCGTCGAACCCCAGGTCGCCCTCCGCGAGACCTTCGGCACCGCCGCCGCCGGCCACGGCCGGCTCGTCAAGCAGTCCGGCGGCCACGGCCAGTACGCCATCTGCGACCTGGAGGTCGAACCCCTCCCGGCCGGCTCCGGCTTCGAGTTCCAGGAACACGTCGTCGGCGGCGCCGTCCCCAAGCACTTCATCCCCTCCGTCGAGAAGGGCCTGCGCGCCCAGCTCGCCAAAGGCGTCGCCACCGGCCACCCGCTCGTCGACGTCCGGGTCACCCTCACCGACGGCAAGGCCCACTCCGTGGACTCCTCCGACGCGGCCTTCCAGGCCGCCGCCGCCCTCGCCCTGCGCGACGCCGCCGAACACGCCGTCATCCGGCTGCTCGAACCCGTCGCCGCCGTCACCGTCCTGCTGCCCGACGACTACCTCGGCGCCGTCCTCGGCGACCTCTCCGCCCGCCGCGGCCGCGTCCTCGGCACCGAGACCGGCGGCCCCGGCCTGACCCTGCTGCGCGCCGAGGTCCCCGAACTCGAACTCGTCCGCTACCCGGTCGACCTGCGCTCACTCACCCACGGCACCGCCGAGTTCTCCCGCGCCTACCTGCGCCACGAACCCATGCCGACCGCCCTGGCCACCCGCTACACCGACTGAGCGCCCTGGCGCCGAGGCAGCGCACACGCCGCCGTACCCCCCGGCATCCGGTGCCGGTTGCGCGCCACCCAGCGGTACGCCAGGCCCGCCACCGGCCGCACCGGCGCCGACGCCAGCACCGCCCCCAGGTACGCCCACGCGCCGCCCGAACGCATCAGCAGCCGCGCCACCGCCTGCGCGCCCCCGTACACCCGGCCCGCCGGCGTCACCCACAGCACCTCGTGCTCGGCCCGCTCCGCGGTCACCTCGCCCCGCCCGCCCGCGCGCGCGTCCAGCGCCGCCAGGTCCTCGAACTGGAACGGCACCGCGTCCCAGCCCCCCGAGGCCAGCGTCTGCCGCAGGTAGCGCTCCGCCCACCGCACGCAGGACGAGCAGAACGAACAGTCCCCGTCGAACACCAGCACCGGATCCATCGCCTGGGCTCCCTTCCTCGCCGTCACGGCCATCCTGCCCCACCCCGACGACCCGCCGCCGACCGGGTATCGACCAGCCCGAAGCTGGGCATCATGCCTCTCAAGCCCGGGCGCGGCCCGATCGTGACGGCACTTCAGACGATCATGCGCGCGGCGACACCACGGCACGATAACCTGCCGCTGACAAGGGGAGGAGGGGACGCCACCGTGACCACACTCGACATGACTCCGGGTGCGCAGATACCCCGCACCGACGCCGGGCCGCAAACCGGAGTCACCCCGGCGCTCTCCTCGGTCGCGTACCGCGACGGCAAGATCGAGGACTTCGTCGGCAAGGTCACCGCCGCGACCCACAAGAAGCCCCGGTTCAAGCTCTTCGAGGCGAACCTCGGCGAGGCGTTCAGCGCCGCCGTCATCTCCCGCACCGTCGGTGCCGGGCGCAAGCCGATCGTGCCCTCGTTCGGCACCGACACCCGCCAGATCGTCGAACACTGCCTGGCCGCACAGGAGTTGCGGGCCGCACGGGACCGCAAGCTCACCGTGGTCACCCTGCTCTTCGGCCTGCTCGCCCTGCCCGGCACCCTGATCTGGATCGGTGCGTTCTACCTGCGCATCTACCTCATGAAGGGCAAGGCCCTCCAGGACGAGCTCTACGGCGCCCTCGCGCTCCTGGCCGCCGCCGTGGTCTCCGTCCTGTTCCTCGTCAAGCCCCCCGTCAACGGCCCGCTCGGCATCTACCTGCGCGTCGCCATGATCCCGCCGATCATCGGCGGGATCCTCGCCCGGCGCATCGTGCTGCGCTCCACCAAGGAGCTCCGCGAACGCTGGCTCGCCCTCGCCGAGGGCAGCTCCGTCGCCGCCACCGTCTCCAAGGCCGTCCCCCGCGACGACCTCGACAAGAAGGCCGTCGACCTGCGCGACAAGCTCGCCCGCATGGAGGCCGAGCAGGAGACCAACGTCCAGCACTACGCCGGCCCCAAGGGCATCCTCGGCGTCGGCAAGCGCTGGGGCGAATGGCGCCTGGTCGACGTGATGCGCCCCGCCGCGGGCCACTCCGACTTCCGCGCCTTCCACCCCTGGGACCTCGTCCGGAAGATCTCCTCGCACCTCAAGGGGCTCGCCGTCAGCGAGGTCGCCAACAGCGGGATGACCAACATCACGGTCAAGCAGTGGGCGGTCCTCGAAATCGGCGAGAACGCCGACGAGATCTCCCGCCCCGGCAACGCCGACATGGACGGCGACCGGATGCGCGACTTCGCCCTCCAGACCATCGCCGACAAGCAGACCTTCGCCGGCGGCGGCCCCCGGCACTACCTCGCCACCCAGTTCATCACCTTCGACGGCAAGCTGATCATCACCTTCACCGTCACCGTCACCCTGCTCGCCAACACCCTCACCGTCACCGTCGCCGGCTACGCGCTCGGCCCGGTCAACGGCGTCTTCTCCGACAAGCCCTCGGCCAAGGAGAAGACCGTCCAGAAGACCGGCAAGTTCTGGGAGGAGCGCACCGTCAAGCTCCCCCTGATCGACAACGACGAGGTGGTCCGCCAGGCCCTGCGCGCGCCGCTCACCCGCGCCCCCGGGCTGCTCTCCTGGCTCGGCGGCGGCCTGGGCCTGCCCGAGCCGTTCGGCTTCCGGCACGCCTGGGCGAGCCCGCCGTGGGGCAGCCGGTTCATGACCGACAACGCGCTCAACGCCTCCGTCCCGGTCCTCGGCGCCGTGCACGCCGCCACCCTGGAGTTCCTGGAGGAGCACGACCTGGACACCGACCGCTTCAAGAACCGCGCGTCGATCATCAAGTCCGAGGCCCAGGGCACCCGCCCGTACAAGGTCGACCAGTTCGAGTAACCCCGGCCCGCGCACGCCGGAGGGGCCCGCCACCGACTCAGCGGTGACGGGCCCCTCCGGCGTTCCCGATCAGTCCTGCGGCCAGGCCTCGGCCAGCATCTTCCGGGTGTCCGCCAGCAGTTGCGGCAGCACCTTGGTGTGGCCGACCACCGGCATGAAGTTGGTGTCCCCGCCCCAGCGCGGCACCACGTGCTGGTGCAGGTGCGCCGCGATCCCGGCACCGGCCGCCGTGCCCTGGTTCATCCCGATGTTGAACCCGTGCGCCCCCGAGGCCGCCCGCAGCGCGGTCATCGCCCGCTTGGTGAAGTCGGCCAGCTCGGCCGTCTCCGCCTCGTCCAGGTCGGTGTAGTCCGCGACGTGCCGGTACGGGACCACCATCAAGTGGCCGCCGTTGTACGGGTACAGGTTCAGCACCGCGAACACGGCGGCGCCCCGGGCGATGACCAGCCCGTCCTCGTCGCTCAGCGAGGGGATCGAGCAGAACGGACAACCGTCGTCCGGAGCCGGACCGGTGGGCTTGTTCTCACCCTGGATGTACGCCATCCGATGGGGGGTCCACAGGCGGCGGAAGCCGTCCGGCTCCCCGACGCCCCGCTGCAGTTCCGGCTCAGTCGTCATGCTGATCAGCATATTCGCCCAGCGCTGCTTGCAAAGCCGCGCGGGGCGGACTCATCAAGAGCCCGCCCCGCGCGTGGTGGTCCGAAGGCGTCACACCTGGATGCGGTTCTTCACCGCTTCCACGATCTCGGCGACGGCGTCCGCCACCGGCACGCCGTTCTTCTGCTCGCCGTTGCGGTAGCGGAAGGACACCGCGCCCGCCTCGACGTCGTCGTTGCCCGCGATGAGCATGAACGGCGTCTTGGACCTCTGCGCGTTCCTGATCTTCTTCTGCATGCGGTCGTCCGAGGTGTCCACCTCGACCCGGATCCCCTGCTTCTTCAGCTCGGCCGCGACCTCCAGCAGGTACGGCACGTGCTCGTCGGTGATCGGGATGCCCGTCACGGTGACCGGGGCCAGCCACGGCGGCATGGCGCCGGCGTAGTGCTCCAGCAGCACCGCGAAGAACCGCTCGATGCTGCCGAACAGCGCGCGGTGGATCATGACCGGCCGCTGGCGCGAGCCGTCCGCCGCCGTGTACTCAAGATCGAAACGTTCGGGGAGGTTGAAGTCGAGCTGGATCGTCGACATCTGCCAGGTCCGGCCGATCGCGTCGCGCGCCTGGACCGAGATCTTCGGGCCGTAGAAGGCCGCGCCGCCCGGGTCCGGCACCAGCGGCAGCCCCTGCTTCTCGGCCACGCTGGCGAGGACGGCGGTGGCCTCCTCCCAGGTCTCGTCCGAGCCGACGTACTTGACCGGGTCCTTGGTCGACAGCTCCAGGTAGAAGTCGGTCAGACCGTAGTCGCGGAGCAGGTTGAGCACGAAGGTCAGCGTCGAGTCGAGCTCCTCCGCCATCTGCTCGCGGGTGCAGTAGATGTGCGCGTCGTCCTGCGTGAAGCCGCGGGCGCGGGTCAGGCCGTGCACGACGCCGGACTTCTCGTAGCGGTACACCGTCCCGAACTCGAAGAGGCGCAGCGGCAGTTCACGGTACGAGCGGCCGCGCGCGTCGAAGATCAGGTTGTGCATCGGGCAGTTCATCGGCTTGAGGTAGTAGTCCACGCCCTCGTCGAGCTGCATGGGCGGGTACATACCGTCCGCGTACCAGTCGAGGTGGCCGCTCTTCTCGAAGAGCTTCCCCTTGGTGGCGTGCGGGGTGTAGACGAACTCGTAGCCCTCTTCCTCGTGCCGCTTGCGCGAGTAGTCCTCCATCGCCCGGCGGATGATGCCGCCCTTGGGGTGGAAGACGGCGAGGCCGGAGCCGATCTCCTCGGGGATGGAGAAGAGGTCCAGCTCGTTGCCGAGCTTGCGGTGGTCGCGCTTCTCGGCCTCGATCAGGAAGTCGAGGTGGGCCTTGAGCTCGTCCTTGGTCGGCCAGGCGGTCCCGTAGATGCGCTGCAGCATCGGGTTCTTCTCGCTGCCGCGCCAGTAGGCGGCCGCGTTGCGCATCAGCTTGAACGCCGGGATGTACCGGGTGCTGGGCAGGTGCGGGCCGCGGCAGAGGTCGCCCCAGCACTGCTCGCCGGTCTTGGCGTCCAGGTTGTCGTAGATGGTGAGCTCGCCGGCGCCGACCTCGACGTCGGCGCCCTCGCCGGCGGTGGCGGCGGAGCCCTTGAGGCCGATCAGCTCCAGCTTGTACGGCTCGGCGGCCAGCTCCTCGCGGGCGGACTCGTCGGTGACCACGCGGCGGGAGAACTTCTGCCCGCGCTTGATGATCTCCTGCATCCGCTTCTCGATGGCCTTGAGGTCATCGGGGTGGAAGGGCTTCTCGACGTCGAAGTCGTAGTAGAAGCCGTCCTTGACCGGCGGGCCGATGCCGAGCTTGGCCTCGGGGTAGAGCTGCTGCACGGCCTGCGCCATGACGTGCGCGGTGGAGTGGCGCAGGATGTCCAGGCCGTCCTTGCTGCCGATCGCGACCGGCTCGACCTCGTCGCCGTCCTGGACGGCGTACGCGAGGTCCTTGAGCTGGCCGCCGACGCGGGCGGCGATGATCGAGCGGTCGTCGGCGAAGAGCTCGGCGGCCGTAGTGCCCGTGGTCACCACGCGCTCTTCCCGATCGGGTTCGCGGTTGATGATTACCCGGACGTCCGTCACCGGTCTCTCCTGACGTGCTGGATTCAGAGGACGCAACACTGCGCTGCGCGTGACGATGGTACCGAGCGCGTCGACCCGGCCGCGCACCTACGCCCCCTCCCCCCCTTCCCCGAGGCCTCCGTCGAGCTCTTCGCCGAGTTCTTCGCCGAGTCCCTCCCCGAGGGACTTCAGCAGCCGCTCGCGGTCGGCATCCTCCCAGCCGCACAGTTCCAGGCCCTGCGGCCGGGTGAGCCGGCGGAAGCCGCCGCGGCTCTCCAGCCGGCCGGCGACCCGGACCGGCAGGCCCGCGAGGTGGGCCTCGGCGGCGAGCCGGTAGTCGGGGTCGGGCAGGCGGAGCTTGAGTTCGCGGACTTCGGCGCCGCCGAGGACGCGCAGCCGTACCGCGCCCGGTCCGGCCGGGTCGGCGCGCTTGAGCCGGACGACCACGCCGACGACGGTGACGGCGACGGCGGGCTCGATCCGTTCGAGCAGTTCGGCGGCCTCGGTCAGGGCGGGCAGGTCGCCGGGCGAGAAGTCGAGGACGACCCGGCGGTCCCCGAAGCCGCCCGGGGTCCCGGCGGTGGCGGACCAGGCGACGGTCAGCCTGGTCGCCGTCGCGCCGCGGACCAGGTCCTCGACGGACTGGACGAGTTCCCGGCTGACTCCGGCCTGGACGGCGTTCTCGAAGGCCTCGGGCCCCCCGCTGACCCGGCGGTAGTCGACGGCGTCGCGCAGTGCCTCCAGGGCGCGGACCAGGGTGGTGACGGCGGCCCGGCCCTCGGGCGCGGGGGTGTAGGCGGTGAGGGCCGCGCCCTGCTCGACGACCAGGACGCGGTCCAGGAAGTCCCCGGCGTGGGCGTCCAGCCGGGCGCCGAAGTAGGCGGCCGGGGCCCGGCCGGCCTTGGCCCCGGCGGCGAGCATCGCGCGGGCCGCCCGTTGGAGCCGCTCGGCGTCGTCCCAGGTGGCGGCCTCGGCGGGGCCGGCCGGCTCCCGGTGCCAGCGCAGTTCGTCGCCGGGGACGGCGAGTGCGAGCAGGATGGCGCGGGCGGACGGGGTGGAGGAGCGGGACAGCGCGGTGACGGCGTCGGCGAGGAGGTCGACGGCGTCGTCGAAGCCGTCCCCGGCGGGGACGAGGACGCTGGTGCCGGACTCGTCATCGGGCGGCGTCCAGCGGCCGTAGCGGGCGGCGGGGCCGCCGCGCCGGACCCAGCCGTGCCGGGCGAGCAGGGTGGCGAGCACCGCCGGGTCGACTGCGGCGGGGTCGGGCAGGGCCTGGACCGGCTCGCCGGGTGCGTGCGGCGGTGTCATGGGGGCTGCTCCTCGCTGCCGGGGCCGGGACCGGGGCGGGCGGTCACGGGCTGCCACCCGCGCCGACCCGGGCCATGATGTCGCAGAGCGCGCGGTCGTCGAAGACCTTGCCGGTGGGGACCCGCACGTTGGTGCGCCGCTGTCCGGTGACCGGGTGGCCGGCCAGGTTGACCCAGTAACAGCAGTGCCGCAGTTCCAGCGCGTCCGGGCGGGCGTGCAGCCAGCGGTCGACCCGCCGCGGCAGCAGCATCACGACCAGGATGCGCGGCACGGCGACCCTCGCCCGGGCGAGCTTGCGCAGGTGGTCGTTGTCGAGGGTGAAGCTGAAGAACGGCCCGGTCGGATCGGCCGCGATCTGCTGGGTGGCCTTCAGCTGGATCTTGATGGTGACCTCGTCGTCCACCTCGTGCGCCCGGGAGCCGTGGCTGACCTGCCAGTCGATCCCGTTGTCCGGGAACGGCTGGGAGAGCGAGCAGCCGGCCGCGGCGGCGACCGCGTGCAGGTAGCCGACCTGCAGCGTCTCCATGCAGGCGGTGACCGCCAGGTTCCCCCGTAGAACGGCCGCCGCTCCCTCGGGCTGCGGCTGCGTGAGTGCCATCGCCCCGTGGCCTCCCCCTGCTCCGGGCCCGTCCGGATCGGAACGACGGGCCCACGGGCAGGATCCCCGGTCGGGCTTGCGCCAAACGGTTGAACGGGTGTCAGAACCGGGTATCAACCGGGCGCGCGGAACGCTCGCCTGAGGGGCAGTCATGCAGCAGCACTGGTACACCGGCCCACTCGCCTCCTTCGACACCGAGACCACCGGAGTGGACGTCGAGACCGATCGGATCGTCTCGGCCGCCCTGGTCGTCCAACTCGCCCCGGGTCGGCCGGTGCAGACCACCACCTGGCTCGCCGATCCGGGCGTCCCGATCCCGGACGGTGCCCGGGCGGTGCACGGCATCACCGACGAGCACGCCCGGACGCACGGGCGCCCGGTCGGCGCGGTGGTGGCGGAGGTCACCCGCGCGCTGGCGGACCAGGCGAGGGCCGGGCGCCCGGTGGTGGTGATGAACGCGCCGTACGACCTGACGCTGCTGGACCGGGAGCTGCGCCGCCATCACGGGCTGACGCTGACCGACGGAGTGGGCACGGCCGGGCTGGTGGTGCTGGATCCGCGGGTGCTGGACAAGCACGTGGACCGCTACCGCAAGGGCCGTCGGACGCTGACCGACCTGTGCGCGCACTACGGCGTGGAGCTGGCCGGGGCGCACGACGCGGCGGCGGACGCGACGGCGGCGCTGGCGCTGACCCGGCGGATAGGCGCCCGCTACCCGGCGGCGCTGGGCGGGCTGACGGCGGCGGAGCTGCACCTGCGGCAGGCGATCTGGCACGCGGCGCAGGCGCGGGGGCTGCAGAACTGGTTCGACCGGTCGGGGACGCCGGAGCGGGTGGACCTGTCCTGGCCGCTGCGGCCGGCCCGGTGCGGCTGCGGCCGCCGGCTGGAGCCCGAACACGGCTGCGAGGCGGCGGCGTAGCGGCGGCCGACGGATGCCCGCGAGCGCCGGCCCCGAACGCGCCACAGGCCCTGACCGGTTTCCTGGTCAGGGCCTGCGTGCTGTCCGGTGGGCGATACTGGGATCGAACCAGTGACCCCTTCGGTGTGAACGAAGTGCTCTCCCGCTGAGCTAATCGCCCGGGCAACGAGAAGAACAGTAGCACCATTTGGCGGTCGTCGTACAACTCGCCCCTTCCGGGTACTGCTGGCGCATCCGCAGAACTCGCGCTCCACGCGGAAGATGACTGAGCCTCAGCCGCATTCCGGATGGTTCTTCGGATGGATTCCGGAAATACACGTGAGGCCCAGCCGATAATCGGCTGGGCCTCACGTATCACAATGCATTCCGGTGGGCGATACTGGGATCGAACCAGTGACCCCTTCGGTGTGAACGAAGTGCTCTCCCGCTGAGCTAATCGCCCGGGTGCAGGGAAAACATTACCGCATCCCGGAGGGTGGTCCGAACACCCTGGTCACGGCGGCCCCCGGCCCCGGGCGGCTCAGCTCTCGCCCGCCGTCCAGGGGACGTCCAGGCCGTACCGGGCGAAGTACCAGCCGCCGATCCCGACGACCGCGGCGAGGCCGATGGCGGTGACGGTGAGGTTGCGGCGGCGCACCCGCGGGTCCATGGCCCGCCGGGCGGCCTCGGCGACCTTGCGGCGGCTCCACCGCAGCACCAGTCGGGCCCAGTCGAACTCGGTGGCCCAGACCCCCATGCCCAGGAAGATCACCACCCAGCCGGGGCCGGGCAGCGGCAGCATGATCACGCCGAGGACGACCACGGCGAGGCCGGCCAGGAAGATCGCCACCTGCCAGGCGAGGTGCAGCGGCCGCGAGCGGCGGACGAACGCCGGGGCGCGGGAGCCGGCCGCGTCATCCGACGTGACCGGTTCACCCGATCCCGTGTTCTTGGCCGTCTTGTCGTTTCGCACAGTCATGCCAGGAAACTAACCAAGAAGCGGCCCGGTAATGCCCGACCGGGCCACTCCGGGATGATTCCGCAATGCGCCGTAAGGGGTACGACTCGCGCCCGAATCGGGACAGAGGGGTTTACATCGGGCTTGGGGGTGGGATGGTCCGTTCGCCGACGTGCGATTCCCCGAGCGCACACTGAGCGAAAGGCCATGGCGCTTATGAACACCACGGTCAGCTGCGAGCTGCACCTGCGCCTCATCGTGTCCAGCGAGTCCTCACTGCCCGTCCCCGCGGGCCTGCGCTACGACACCGCCGACCCCTACGCCGTGCACGCCACGTTCCACACGGGCGCCGACGAGACCGTGGAGTGGGTGTTCGCCCGAGATCTCCTCGCGGAGGGGCTGCACCGACCGACCGGTACCGGCGACGTCCGGGTCTGGCCGTCCCGCAGCCACGGGCAAGGGGTGGTCTGCATCGCGCTGAGCTCTCCGGAAGGAGAAGCCCTGCTGGAAGCCCCGGCCCGGGCGCTTGAGTCATTTCTCAAGCGGACGGACGCCGCGGTGCCACCCGGTACCGAACACCGCCACTTCGACCTCGACCGGGAGCTGTCCCACATCCTCGCCGAAAGCTGATCCCGCCCGGAGGCGGTCACGCCCCGCCATCGGCGGGGTGGTACCTCCTGCCGTCACCGCTGCCGTCCTACTCGGGGGCACGGCAGCACTCAGCCGCGCGCGACGCGGCCTCGGGGCCGGTGGGCGGCCCGATCCCATCGGAGCGGGTCCGCGACACCGCAGGCGCCCGGCAACGAGGCCGGCCATCCATACGGGTGGCCGGCCTCGCTGCCGGGCGCCGTCGGCATTTCGGGGGGTCCTTCGCGGGCCCGGCCGCCCGGACACCGTCCGCTCCACGGCACTCTGACGGAATCCGTACGCACCTTCGAAAGAACCCACCGCCCTTCCGCCGCAAGGCCCGGTATGGTCTGGGGTAACCGTGGACGCGGGGTTCCGGAGTCCCCTGCGCGAGGAGTCCCCAACGTGCTGATCACCCATGACACCGAGTGCGCACTGAGCATCCTCGTCGAGCTGCTCAACACCGCGCCCGAGGTGTGCGGCACCGAGCGGCTGCCGGACGTGGCCGCACTGGACGCCTTCGTGGTCGGCCAGGAGATCAGCGAGATCGACTCGCTGACCGAGAACGACCTGCGCAAGGTGCACGAGCTGCGCACCCGGCTGCGCGAGGTGTTCGGGACGGAGTCCACCGCCGAGGCCGCCGAACTGGTCAACCGGATCGTCGCGGCCGCCGGTACGACGCCGCGGCTGACCAACCACGACCACCACGACTGGCACATCCACTACTTCGCGCCGCACGCCGCGCTCGGCGACCACCTCGCCGCCGAGCTGGGCATGGCGCTGGCCTTCATCCTGATGGCGGGCGAGCGGGAGCGGTTGCGCCGCTGCGAGGCGCCGGACTGTGCCCGGGTCTTCGTGGACCTCTCCCGCAACCGCTCCCGGCGCTACTGCGACAGCCGCACCTGCGGCAACCGGCTGCACGTCGCCGCCTACCGGGCACGGCAGCGCTCGGCGGAGGCCGTGCCCTCCGCCTGACGCCGACCCCCGCAGGGGTTCGGATGCCGCGTTCGAGTGCCGCGTTCGGATGCCGCTCAGATGCCGCGCTTGCGGAGGATCTCCTCGATGTCGGAGAAGTCGCCGAGGCCGTCGTCCCGCTTGCCCCCCGCGGGCTTGCCCGTCGCCGGCTTCTTCGGCGGCGTGGCGGCCACCGCCGGGCGCTCGGGCGCGGCACCGGCGGCCGCCGGGCGGTCCGGCGCGGCGTCCACGGCGCCCCGGCGGCCCACCCAGCGCGTCGTCACCAGCAGGAGCGCGGAGAGGCCGAGCAGCACGATGCCGGTCCAGACCCGGGGGTCGAACACCAGCCTCGTCGCCCAGTCGGCGAACTCGCTGCCGATCGTCCGGGCCACCGGGAACAGGCCGGTCAGGTAGAGCCCGGCGGGCACCAGGGCCACCGCGAACCAGCGGGTCGCGGACAGGAACCGCCGCCGGTAGGCCCGCAGGCCGGCCACGGCCACCCCGCCCGCCGTGAGCGCGAAGCTGATCGCCGCCGTCAGCACGGCAGTACTCCTTCGCTTCCGGTCGTCCTGGTCATCACTGCCTCCCTGTCGGCCTTCGCAGGGGCGCACCGTCGGCCGGAGCGGGCGCCCACTAGTGAAACACTGGGGGAATGATCGATGGTTCCCTCCCCCGGCTCGAGTTCTGGTGCGACCTCCAGTGTCCGGACTGCCGCACCGCGCTGGACGACGTACGGGCACTGCGCGCGCGGTACGGCGACGCGCTGCCCGTCGAGGTCCGCCACTTCCCGCTGGAGAAGCACAAGCACGCCTACGCGGCCGCGGAGGCCGCCGAGGAGGCGTTCGCGCAGGGGCTGGGCTGGCCGTTCGTGGAGGCGCTGCTGGCCCGGACCGAGGAGTTGGACGCCCGCGGGCAGCAGGTGCTGCTGGAGGTGGCCCGGGCCGTCGGGGTGGACGCCGAGGAGGTCGACACCGCGCTGATCGACGGCCGGCACATGCTCACCGTGGACGCCGACCAGGCCGAGGGCCGGGCGATCGGGGTCACCGGCACGCCGACGTACGTGATCGGCGGGCAGCGGCTGGACGGCGGGCAGAGCCAGGACGGCCTGCGGGACCGCATCGTGGCCGCCATCGAGGCGGCGGCGGGTTCCTGACGTCACGTCGGGTCACAGCGGCTTTCCGTAGATGCGGTTGGTGACCCGGTAACCGAGCGAGGCGTAGAGGCGGATCGCGACCTCGTTCCCGGCGAACACGTTGAGGCCGAGGTCGCGCACGCCGGCGGCCAGGCACTCGCGTTCGGCGAGCAGCATCAGCGTGCGGCCGTGTCCCCGGCCCCGGTGGGCCGGGGACACCTCGACGGTCATCACCCAGGCGAGCGGCCCGCCGTTCGGCAGGTCGCGCCGGTGGAAGTCCACCCAGAGCGAGCCGAGCGGCTCGGCTTCACCGTCCGCGCGCAGGCGGCGCAGGGCGACGCCGGGGCTGTCGGCGCCCTGCGGGAGCTGGCGCTGGTGGTCCAGCTGGGATCGGGCGCGGGCCTGCTCCTCGCTGAGCCCGGACTCCACGAGCGAGCGGCGGTAGCCCCGCGCGGCCCGGTCGAGCCAGGCCTGGAACTCCGGGGGCTCGATCCGGTCGGCGGTGATGCCGGCGGGCAGGGCGGGGGCGGCGGTCAGCCGCTTGGCCAGGTTCCGCATCCGCTCGGTGTAGCCGAGGGTGGTGGCGAGCCCCCGGGCGATCCGCGCCGTCTCGGGGATGTTGGCGTCCACCCGGGTGCAGTCCCAGTTGCGCAGCACCTCCTCCGCGGCCAGCGCGCCGAACGTGCCGCGGCCCCGACCCCGGCCTTCTCTGACCTCCAACTCCGATATCTCGCCCCAGAGTTGGCTGCCGTGCGGGATGGCGGTGGTGCGCAGCGCGCCGACCTGGCGGCCGTTGGCGCAGATCTGCCAGCGCCTGGTGCGGCCGCCGGCGTCGGTGGGTGTCTCCGGGCCCTCGGGGCGCAGCGTCGTGGTCATGTGGTGGTCCCTTCCCCGCGCCCGGGCCCCTATGCCCGGGTTGCCGTTGCGGGGATCACGGGTCGAGGTCGTCGCCGCTGCGTTCGGCGAAGACGGCCATGGCCTTGGCGGTGACGGGGCCGATGCCGGGCAGCTCGCGGTCGTCCACCCGGGTCACGGCCTGGACGTCACGGGTGGTGGAGGTCAGGAAGACCTCGTCGGCGTCCTGGAGGGCGCTGAGCGGCAGGTCGGCCTCCTCGGCGCCGCACCAGTCGACGACCAGCTGCCGGGTGATGCCGGCCAGGCAGCCGGAGGCGAGGGTGGGGGTGAGCAGGCGGCCGCCGAGGACGACGAAGACGTTGGAGCCGGTGCCCTCGCAGAGCAGGCCGACGGTGTTGGCGAACAGGGCCTCCGAGGCGCCGGCGCGGTGGGCGGCGGCCAGGGCGACGACGTTCTCGGCGTACGAGGTGGTCTTGAGGCCGGCGACGGCGCTGTGCTCGTTGCGGCGCCACGGGACGACGGCGGCGGCGGTCTCGTCGGGGCGGCGGTTGATCGCGCCGAGGGCGACGACGAGGGTGGGGCCGGCGGTGCCGCGCTCGGAGCCGAGCGGGGAGGTGCCGCCGGTGTAGGTGACGCGCAGGCGGCCGAGCGGGGCCGGGTTGGCGGCGAGGACCTGGGCGCAGGCCTCGCGGACCAGGTCGTGGTCCGGGTCGGGCAGGCCGAGGCCGCGGGCGGAGCGGGTGAGCCGGTCGAGGTGCCGGGTGACGGCGAAGGCCCGGCCGTCGGTGGCCTTCAGGGTCTCGAACACCCCGTCACCGGTGGTGAGTCCGTGGTCGAGGACCGAGACGGCGGCGTCGGCGGAGTCGACGAGCGCCCCGTTGACCCAGCTCGTGGTCGGGTTCTGCATCGAGGGCTGCTCCTTGGGCGGGGTGGGGGCGGGGCGGTTCATGCCCCCGTCGGGTCGGTGTCGCTGCCCGACGCTATCGCGACCAGGCGGGCGGCCTTCAGTTCGGTTTCCGCCCACTCGCGGTCGGGGTCGGAGCCCCAGGTGATGCCGGCGCCGGTGCCGAAGCGCAGCACGGGCGCCTCGGGGTCGGTCCGGTCGAGCCAGAAGGTGCGGATGCCGACGGCGAGTTCGCTCTCGCCGCGGTCGGCGTCGACCCAGCCGACGGCGCCGCAGTACGGGCCGCGCGGGGCGGTCTCCAGGGCGTCGATGATCCGCAGGGCGCTGGACTTGGGGGCGCCGGTGACGGAGCCGGGCGGGAAGGTGGCGGCGAGCAGCTCGGGCCAGCCGGCGCCCTCGCGCAGGGTGCCCTCGACGGTGGACACCAGGTGGACCAGGCCGGGGTGCTTCTCGACGGCGCACAGGTCGGGGACGGTGACGCTGCCGGTCGCGCAGACCTGCCCGAGGTCGTTGCGGACCAGGTCGACGATCATCACGTTCTCGGCGTGGTCCTTGTCGAGGAGGTCGTCCTCGGTGCGGCCGGTGCCCTTGATCGGGCCGGAGGAGACGGTGCGGCCGGTGCGGCGCAGGTACAGCTCGGGTGAGGCGGTGGCGATCTCGACGCCGTGCCCGGGCAGGCGGATGGTGCCGGCGTAGGGGGCGGGGTTGCCGTGGGCGAGGAGGCCGGTGAGGGCGTCGACGTCGCTGCGGGCCGGGTCGGGCAGCGGTGCGGACAGCACGCGGCAGAGGTTCGCCTGGTAGACCTCGCCGGCGGCTATGTGCTCGCGGATGCGGCGTACGCCCGCGGTGTAGGCGGAGCGGTCCAGGGAGCTGTGCCAGTCGCCGGCCTCCGGTCCGCGCCAGCCGGCGCCCGAGGGCGGCGCGGGGGCGGGGCGGACGTCGTCGAAGCGGGCGCAGGTCAGCCGACCCTCGAAGTCGTAGGCGACGGCCCAGTAGCCGGTGGAGTCCAGGGCCGCCGGGTCCGAGGTGACGTCGCGCAGGCCGGTGGCCAGGCGGCCGCCGAAGCGGGCGAGCGGGGTGCTGGGTTCGGTGGGGCCGGACACGGTTCTCCTGCGCGGTGGTCCTGGGCGGCGGTGCCTGAAGTGTAGGTCGGGGGTGCGGGCCCGGCGCGGGGGTGTGGCGCGGGGGCGTGAGCAGCGCCCGGCGTCGCGCGGGTGTGCGCCGGGTGGCCTGCGGATGATCGTCCGGAAGCGCCGCAGGTGGCGGCCGGTGGCCGGGTCGAGGGGTCGGCGGGGAGGCGCTCGGCGGGCATCCCATCGGCACGCTGCGGGAACGGATTTTTAGCTGGCCCAGGAATCCGCTAGAGTTCAACACGTCGCCAGGGAGCGCAGCCGAAGAAAAGCGGTGAAGGTCCCGGGAGACAGGCGGACGTGGCTCAGTTGGTAGAGCATCACCTTGCCAAGGTGAGGGTCGCGAGTTCGAATCTCGTCGTCCGCTCGATGGAGAACAGTGTAAGATCGTTCTTCGTGTGTTGCCTGGTGGAGTGGCCGAGAGGCGAGGCAACGGCCTGCAAAGCCGTGTACACGGGTTCAAATCCCGTCTCCACCTCCGAGAGGTTCGACCGGTTCCGGCCGGAAGACCTCCCCGCGCGATTAGCTCAGCGGGAGAGCACTACCTTGACACGGTAGGGGTCACTGGTTCAATCCCAGTATCGCGCACGTCGGATCCTTCGGGGTCTGCTGCAGGACCGCCACACCAGGCGCGATTAGCTCAGCGGGAGAGCACTACCTTGACACGGTAGGGGTCACTGGTTCAATCCCAGTATCGCGCACGTCGGGCCCTTCGGGGTCTGCTGCAGGACCGCCACACCAGGCGCGATTAGCTCAGCGGGAGAGCACTACCTTGACACGGTAGGGGTCACTGGTTCAATCCCA
>NZ_JBHXTQ010000075.1:0-44345 GCF_042677305.1 Kitasatospora sp. NPDC127121
GCCCGGAGGTGCACGCCTCCGGGCCGATGGCGGACCGCTACCGGGGTTGCGCCGCAGTGCCGACGCTGACCAGCCCGGTCTCGTAGGCGGCGACCACCGCCTGGGCCCGGTCCCGCAGGTTCAGCTTGCCGAGGATCCGGGCCACGTGCGTCTTGACGGTCGCCTCGGAGAGCTGGAGCCGGGCGGCGAGTTCGGCGTTGCTGAGGCCGCGGGCGAGCAGGCCCATCACCTCCCGCTCGCGCGGGGTGAGCGCGGCCAGTTCGCGGTGCGGGGCGGCGGCGGGGGCGTCCGGGCGGGCGAAGCGTTCGACCAGGCGGCGGGTGATCGCCGGGGCCAGCAGCGCGTCGCCGGTGCGGACCAGCCGGACGGCGGCGGCCAGGTGCTCCGGGGTGACGTCCTTGAGCAGGAAGCCGCTCGCCCCGGCCGCCATCGCGGCGTAGACGTACTGGTCGAGGTCGAAGGTGGTCAGCATGATCACCCGCGGCGGGTGGTCCGCCGGGCCGGTGTCGGCGAGGATCCGGCGGGTGGCCTCCAGCCCGTCCAGGCCGGGCATCCGGATGTCCATCAGGACGACGTCCGGGCGGCTGCGGCGGACGGCGGCGACGGCCTGCTCGCCGCCCTCGGCCTCGGCGACCACCTCGATCCCCTCCGATTCGAGGATCAGCCGGAACCCGGTGCGGACCAGGGCCTGGTCGTCGGCCACCACCACGCGCAGCGCCTGCTCGCTCATGAACTCTCCAGGGGGATCAGGGCCTTGACGCGGTAGCCGCCGCGCGGCCGGGGGCCGGTGTGCAGGGTGCCGCCGTAGACGGCGAGGCGTTCGCGCAGGCCGATCAGGCCGCGTCCGTTGCCGGTCGCGGCGGCGCCGGTGGTCCGGCCGCCGGTGTCGGTGACCTCCACCCGCAGGTGGCCGGGGGCGTACTCGACGGTCACCGCGGCATCCGCGCCGCCCGCGTGCTTGACGGTGTTGGTGAGCGCCTCCTGGACCACGCGGTAGGCGGCGAGTTCGACCCCGGGCGGGACGGCCCGGCGCTCCCCGGTGACGGTCAGCTCGACCGGCAGTCCGGCCCGCCGGACGCCGTCGACCAGCGCGTCCAGTCGGCCCAGGCCCGGCTGCGGGCTGAGATCGGCGGTCGCGGCCGGGTCGTCGCCGGTCTCCGAGTCGATCGTCAACAGGCCCATGACCTGGCGCAGTTCGGTCATCGCGGCGCGACCGCCGGCCTCCACCGCGGCCATCGCCTCGCGGGCCTTGTCCGGGGCGGTGTCCAGGATCTTGCGGGCGGCCCCGGCCTGGATCGTCATCATGCTCACGTTGTGCGTCACCACGTCGTGCAACTCCCGGGCGATCCGCGCCCGTTCGTGCTCCACCGCGTGCTCCAGCGCGGCCAGCCGCCCGCGCTCCAGGGCGGACAGCCGTTCGCGCTCCTCGTCCACCCGGCGGCGCCACATCCGCAGTTCGTAGGCGACCGCGAACACCGGCACCAGGACCAGCAGCGCGATCACCGCGTTGGGGAAGTGCGGCAGCTTGGCGTCGTCGAAGAGCACCACCAGCGTCACGGCGGCCGCCGGCAGGCTCGGCAGCAGCGCCGCCGGGCGGCGCCCGTACGCGGCGGCGCTGTAGGCGGCGACGATGACGGCCACGCCGGCCGCGTACGCGATGTCCTCCGACTGGTGACGCACCAGCAGCGCGGCCGGCAGCACCGCCCACAGCACCGTCAGCGGGAGGCGGCGGCGCAGCACCAGCGGCAGCGGCACGAGCGGCACCAGCAGCATCGGCCCGTACCAGCCGGTGCCGTGACCCCTGCTCGCGGTGGTGGCGTAGCGGGCGCAGGCGAAGGCGAGGAACAGGGCCAGGGCCAGGTCGAAGGCCTGGCCGCGCCGGGTCGGCCGGGGCGGCGGCGCGGCGCCCGGGGGTTCGGCCAGGCGGGCCGCCGCGCGTAGCCGCGCCGCTGTCGGGAGGTTGATCACCGGGACATTGTGGGGGCCGGGAGCCGTCGGGGACAGCCCCTCGGGCGGCGGTGGCCGCTACACCCGGCGACTACCTCGCAAGGATGACGCCGCGCCGGGTCGCCCGGACGGGGTAGCGAAGTTGCCCCGGGCGACGGACGCGGGTGCGCGCCGCCCGTCCGTACCTTCGTGTCGTCCACCAGGCGGGAACGTACGAGGAGCGGGGAATGAGCAGCGATCCGGTGATCGAACTGAGCGGTGTGAGCCGCCACTACGAGGGCGCGCGGGCGGCGCTGGACGAGGTCACGCTGAGCGTGCGGGCGGGGGAGTCGGTGGCGGTGCTCGGCCCGTCCGGCAGCGGGAAGTCCACCCTGCTCAACCTGGTGGCCGGGCTGGACCGGCCGAGCGCCGGGACGGTCACCGTGGCCGGGGTCCGGGTCGACCGGCTGGGCGAGGCGGGCTCGGCCCGCTACCGGCGCGGCACGATCGGCATGGTGTTCCAGTTCTTCAACCTGCTGGACGACCTCACCGTGGCCGACAACGTGGTGCTCGCCGGCGAACTCGCGGGCGTCCCGCGCGCCGAGGCCCGGCGCCGGGCCGCAGAGCTGCTGGAGTCGCTCGGCATCGACCGGCACGCCCGCGCCCACCCGGCCCGGCTCTCCGGTGGTGAGCGCCAACGCGTCGCGGTGGCAAGGGCGTTGATGAACAGGCCGACGCTGCTGCTGGCCGACGAGCCGACCGGCGCGCTGGACTCGGCCTCCGGCGAGGACGTCAAGGAGCTGTTCCGGGAGCTGCACGAGGACGGCCAGACCATCCTGATCGTCACCCACGACCTGGCCCTCGCCGAGGACTGCGCCACCCGCACGGTCCGGATGCGGGACGGCCGGATCGCCTCGGACTCGGCGGTGGCGGCATGACCGCGCTGGGCAGGGTGGTGCGCGCGGGTGTCCGCCGGCGCCGCACGCAGTCCGTCGTGATCGGGCTGGCCGCTCTGGTGGCCACCACCTGCTCCGTCCTCGGCGGCTCGCTGCTGGTCGCCTCGCAGCAGCCCTTCGACCAGGCCTTCGGCGGCCAGCACGGCGCCCACCTCACCGCGCGCTTCGACGGCGCCCGGGCCACCGCCGCCCAACTCGCCGACACCGCGCACGCCCCCGGGGTGACGGCCGCCGCCGGGCCGTTCCGCACCGTCACCGTCGATCCCGAACCGGGCCCAGGCGCGCCCGGCGTGGACGGCGTGACCGGCGCGGGCGGTGCGACCGGCGCGGACGGGGAGGGGATGGAGCCGATGACCGTCGCGGGCCGCGCCGACGCCGCCGGCGGTGTGGACAACATCGAGCTACTGCACGGAAGTTGGCCCAAAAAGCCAGGGGAGGTGGTGCTCGACGCGAGCTACGGCAGCCCCGTCCGGGAGGTCGGCGGCACACTGCGCCTGCCCGGCCTGCCGGGCGCGCCGACCCTCACCGTCGTCGGCTTCGGCCGGTCCGTCAGCCGCACCGCCGACGCCTGGGTGACGCCGGACGGCCTCGCCGCGCTCACCGCGCCCGGCAGCACCCCCGGCTACGAGATGCTCTACCGCTTCACGCAGGCGGCCACCGCCGAGGCGCTCGCCGCCGACCGGGCCGCCGTCGCCGCCGCCGCGCCCGCCGGTGCGCTGACCGGCGCCCAGTCCTGGCTCACCGCCAAGCAGGGCTCCGACCGCAACACCGCGATGTTCCTGCCGTTCATGGTCGCCTTCGGCCTGCTCGGCATGGCGATGTCGGTCCTGGTGGCGGGGAACGTGGTGGCCGGAGCCGTCGGCACCGCCACCCGGCGGATCGGCGTGCTCAAGGCGCTCGGCTGCACGCCCGCCCAGGTGGTCCGCGCGTACGTCGCCCAGGCACTGATCCCGGCCACCGTCGGCACGCTGCTCGGCGTGGTCGCGGGCAACCTGCTGACCCTCCCGGTGCTCGCCACCACCGGGCGGATCTACGGCACCAGCACCTCCGGCATCGCCCCCTGGGTGGACGTCGCGGTGGCCGGCGGCACCCTGGCGGCCGTCGCCCTGGTCGCCTGGGCCGCCGCCGTCCGCGCCGGACGGCTGCGCACGGTGGACGTGCTCGCCGTCGGCCGTACGGCGGGCGGCACCCGGCGGGACCGGGCGGCGGCCCGCGCCGCCGAGCTGGCCGCCCGGCTGCCGCTGCCCCGGCCGCTGAGCCTCGGCCTCGCCCAGCCCTTCGCCCGCCCGGCCCGGGCCGCCGGGATGCTCGCGGCCGTGCTGTTCGGCACGGCGGCCGCGGTCTTCGCGGTGGGCATGGGCGGGACGATGACCTGGGTGCAGGCGGCGAAGGACCACGACACCGCGGATGTCGTCGTGCACCCGCAGCGGCCCGTCGGCCCGCCCGGGGCGACGCCTCCCGCCAGGCCGGCCGCCGCCGACCCGGCCGCCGTCACCGCCGCCCTGGACGCCCAGCCGGGCACGGCCGGCTACTTCGGCGACGGCACCGAGGACGTGACGGTCCCCGGCGTCGCGGGGAGCACCAGGGTGACCGCGTTCGACGGCGACGCGACCGGGGCCGGCTACCGGATGGTCTCCGGGCGCTGGTTCCGGGCCCCGGGCGAGGCCGTCGCCCCGGCCACCTTCCTCACCGAGGCCTCGGTGGCGCTCGGCGACCAGGTCACCTTCACCTCCCACGGCAGGGCGGTCACCGTCCGGATCGTCGGCGAGGTCTTCGACCCGCACATGCAGACCAACGAACTGTTCACCGACGCCGCCGGCTACCCGCCCGGCGCCGCCCCGCACCCGGACTCCTGGTCCGTCGCGCTGAAGCCCGGCACCGACCGCGCCGCCTACGCCACCGCCCTCGGTGCCGCCCTCGCCCCGGTGCGGATGACGGCCGAGGCAGGCGGGTCGCACGGCTCCAGCGGCTCCATCGCCGCCCTGAACTCCCTCACCGCCACGCTCACCGCGCTGCTCGTCGTGGTCGCCGGGCTCGGGGTGTTCAACACCGTCGTCCTGGAGATCCGGGAGCGGAAGCGGGACACGGGCGTCGCCAAGGCGCTCGGCATGACCCCGGCGCAGACCGTGGGCGGGGCGCTCGCCCCGGTCGTCCTGGTCGGCGCGCTCGGCGGCGCGAGCGGCCTCCCGGTCGGGCTGCTGCTGCACCGGCTGACGGTGCCCGCCATGGGGCGCAGCGCCGGGCTCCGCTTCCCCGCCTCGGCCCTCGACGTGTTCGGCACGCCGGTGCTGGCGCTGCTCGGGCTCGGCGGCGTGCTGATCGCGGTGCTCGGGGCGCTGCTGCCCGCCGTCCGGGCGGCCCGGGCGCGGACGGTCGAGGCGCTGCGGGCCGAGTGAGGGTTCGGGTGAGGGGTCGAGTGAGGGGTCGGGCGGCGGGTCAGGCGCCCTTGTCGGGCCGGTGACCCTCCGCCTTGGGCTCCTCCGCCGTGTCCTGCTCTGCTGCGTTCTGCTCCGCCGGGTCCTGTTCCGCCGTGTCCTGCTCCGCCTTGTGCTCGGCGGCCCGGACCTGCTCGGCGAAGGCCTGCGCGTCGATCCGCTCGACCGTGGCCCCGTGCCGGGAGGCCAGGTCGTCGGCCCGGTCGGGAGAGGACTCCCGGAGCTCCAGGACGAGCAGCGCGCCGCCGTCCGGGACGCGGGGCGAGAGCATGATCAGCCCGGCGCCGCCCTCCGTCGCCCGGCCCTCCTCGGCCGCGTTGCCGAGCGCCGCACCCGCCGCGAAGCCGAGCAGGACGCCGATCGGCCCGCCGACCAGTCCCACCAGGCCGCCGAGGACGCCGGAGCTGACGGTGGTCACGCCCGCGCCCCGGGTGAAGGTGTCCTGGATCTCCAACAGGCCGTCGGCGCTGCGCTCCAGGGCCGCCAGCTGCCGCAGGCCCGGCAGGTGCTGCGCCTCGTCGAAGGTCGCCCGCCACGCGGTGGCGTCCGGGAAGGTCAGCAGGACGACGTTGTGCTGCTCGCTCATCGCGCTCCGATCGGGCCGGGGGCGGGGGTCGCCGGATTCCATCGTGACCTTCAGTGCCCGGCCCGGCCACAGGAGCGACGGGCGGCGCGGACTGCCCGGGGCCCGGCCGTTCAAACGTGGGGCCCGGTTCAGTCCCCCGTCGTGGTCTGGATTCCGGACAGGTGTAGGGCGATGCGAGGTCCGACGGGCGAGCCGGGGCACGGGCGCGGCCTGCGGGAGCGGGACGGGCGGGGGAGGCCTCGTCCCTATTTCGACCCTGGCCAAAATTGTGCCCGGTGCAAGGCACACCCCTGGTGCGGCGGGTGGGGCGGTGCCAGGATCCCGACCCGGCACGACCGTGCCAGACCCGAATGTCTGAAGGAGGCACCATGCAGCCCACGGCAGAGCAGGTCCGCGCGCTCAAGGACGAGGACTTCCGGCTCACCCTCGGCCAGGGCCACCAGGTCCACCCGGCCGGCGACCTGTCGGACGAGGTCTACGTGACCGCCGCGGTGCAGGCCAGCACCTGTGGTGGCTGGAGCAGCTGCGCCCACGTCTGCAGCTTCTGAGTCCGCCGTCCGCGGCGCGGACCCCGGCCGCACCGCCGGAGCCCGCGTCGCGGACGCACGACCCGGCCGGGGCGCGTACGTCCGGTGCCGCAACCGTCGGGCACCAAGCACCGCAACCGTCGCGCACGAACCGAGCATGGAGAGACCGCCCGTGGTTGACGCGTCCGAAATCCGGCGGGCCGCCGCCCGAGCCGTCCCGCTCGCCGCCCGCGGTCCGCTGCCCGACCCGGACGCCCAACGCGCCGGACAGGCTGAACGGGCCGACCGTGCGGGGCGGGTCCTCGACCGCTGGCGCGCCCAGCCGCCCTTCGACCGGGACGACTGGTTCGAGCGCCGCCTCGCCGCCGACCGCCTCGACCCGGACGGGCTGCGCGCCCTGCTCGCCGAACACCCGGCCGACCTCGCGGACCGCCTCGGCACCCCCGCCTGGGCCGAACGCCTCGCCGCCGCCTTCGAGGCCGGGCACACCCTCGACCTCCCCGAGGAGCACGCCTTCGCCCGGCTCGTCGCCCCACTGCTCGCCGACGCCCGCGACCGCCTGCGCACCGGCCTCGCCGAACTCGGCCCCGCCACCGCGGACGCCGCCACCCCCGGCCCCGCCACCCTCGGTACCCCCGACCAGCTCACCGCCCTCGTCCTGCCCGCACTCACCGCGACCGCGCACACCACAGCCGTCCGCACCGTCATCACCGAACTCCACGTCGCCCGTCTCTCCGGCGAGTTGACCGGAGACACCCCCGAGCAGCGGTACCGGAACTTCCTCGACCGGCTCACCGAACCCGGCCGCGCCGTCCGACTCCTCGCCGAACACCCGGTGCTGGCGCACCGGCTGGCCACCGCCGCCGAACAGTGGACCGCCACCTGCCTCACCCTGTACCGCCGCCTCGCCGCCGACCTCCCCGCCCTCGCCCGCACCTTCGCCGACGGCCGCCCGCTCGGCCGCCTCACCGAACTCGCCACCGGCCTCGGCGACCCGCACCGGGGCGGCGCCACCGTCAGCGCCCTGCGCTTCGAGCACGGCACCCGGATCGTCTACAAGCCGCGCCCGCTCGGCGCCGAGACGCACTTCCAGCACCTCCTGCGCTGGCTCAACCCCCGACTCCGGCTGCCGCTGCACGACCTCGCCCACCTGGCCCGCGACGGCTACGGCTGGGTCGCCCACGCCACCGCCGAACCAGCCCGCGACGACGCCGAGTTGAGCGACTTCTACCACCGCGCCGGCACTCTTGCCGCGCTGCTCCACACCCTCGACGCGGTCGACTGCCACGCCCAGAACCTGATCGCCGTCCGCGACCAGCCGGTCCTGATCGACCTGGAAGCGCTGTTCCACCCCGACCTGCCCGAACCCGCCAAGGACCTCTCCGAGTCCGAACGGCTCGCCCGTCACGAGGCCCGACACTCGGTGCTGCGCTCCGGCCTGCTGCCCGAGCGCATGTGGGACGAGGGCAACGGCGGCACCGACCTCTCCGCCCTCGGCTGGGATCCGGGCAGCCTCCCGCCGCGCCCCGCCCCCGTCCTGGTCGACCAGGGCACCGACCGGCTCCGCCTGGAGTACCGCCGGATGCCCGTCGCGGCGCCCGGCAGCCGGCCCGTCCCGCCCGGGCGGCCGCTGCGCCTGGCCGACCACGTCGGCGAACTCGAAGCCGGCTTCACCGAGGCCTACCGGCTGCTCGCCGCCCACAAGGGCGAACTCCGGGATCTCATCCGGGCGTTCGCCGCCGACGAGACCCGGATGCTACGCCGCGACACCTTCGAGTACCGCAGCCTGCTCGCCACCGCCTGCCACCCCGACCTGCTCCGCGACGGCCTCGACCAGGACCGCCACTTCGACCGGCTCTGGGCGCTCCCCGCCTGGGAGGAGCACGCGCTCGCCTACGTCGACCACGAGCGCGCCGACCTCTGGCGCGGGGACGTCCCGGTCTTCACCATCCGCCCCGACGGCGTCGACGCCCGCTCCTCCACCGGCGCCCTGATCCCCGGCGTCACCGACCGGCCCGCACTCGACCTCGCCCTCGCCAAGGCGGACGCCCTCGGCGAACCGGACCTGGCCCGCCAACTCCAGCTGCTGCGCCTGTCGGTGACCACCGCGGACGGCGCCCGCGAGCCGCGCCGCCACCCGGCCACGTCCCCTCCCGTGCTATCCGGGAAGCCCGCCGAAGGCCTGGACCTGGCCTCCCGCGCCCTCGCCAAGGCCGTCGACGCCGGCGAACAACTCCTCCGCGAGGCCTACCGGGGAAGCGCGGACCTCGCCTGGGCCGGCCCCAATTGGGCCCCGCCCGGCCGCTGGGCACCCGCCGAACTCGGCCCCGACCTCTACAGCGGGACGGCCGGCGTCGCCCTCTTCCTCCACCAGCTCGCCACCGTCACCGGCGATCGCGAGCACCGAAACACCGCCCAGGCAGCTGAACTGACGCTGCGTCATCAAATCCGGCGACGTGCCGACCGCCTCGGCGGCGGCCTCTCCGGCGTCGGCGGCGTCCTCTACACCCTCGCCCACCTCGCCGCTCACCACCCCGACGCCGAACTCGACGCCCTGGCCGCCCAGGTGGTGCGCCGCAGCGCCGCCACCGCCGCCGACGACGCCCAGCACGACCTGCTCGCCGGCAACGCGGGCACCATCGGCGGACTGCTCGCCTGGGCGGCCGTCCGCCCCGGCCCCGCCGTCACCGACGCCCTCGCCGCCTGCGCCGAACGCCTCGTCCGGGCCGCCGCGCCGCACCCCGAAGGCGGCGCCGGCTGGCTGCCCGCCTCGCTCGCCGGCGCCGTCAAGCGCCCGCTGGCCGGCTTCGCGCACGGCGGCTCCGGCATCGCCTGGGCGCTCGCCCGCGCCGGCCGGCACCTCAGCGACCCCCGGCTGCCCCAACTCGCCCTCGCCGCCGTCGCGTACGAACGCACCCTGTTCGACCCGGCCGCCGCCAACTGGCGTGACGTCCGCGAGGACGACGGCCCCGACGCGCCCCACTACCCCGCCCTCTGGTGCCACGGCGCCTCGGGCATCGCGCTCGCCCGCACCGAACTCGCCGAACTCCTCCCCGAAGCCCGCGAGTTGCTCCTCACCGAACGCGACACCGCCCTGACCACCGTCCTCCGCGAGGGCTTCGGCCACAACTTCTCGCTCTGCCACGGCGACTTCGGCAACCTCGAACCCCTCCTCCTCGCCGGCGACCGCTGGCGCACCGCCGCCCTGCGGCAGGCCCACGCCACCCTCGACGACCTCGACACCCGCGGCTGGATCTGCGGCCTCCCGCACGGTGTCCACAGCCCCTCCCTGATGGTCGGCCTCGCCGGCACCGGCCACGGCCTGCTCCGCCTCGCCGACCCCATCACCCCCTCCCTCCTCGCGCTCCACCCGCCGACCCGCTGAGACGGTCGGCGAGGTCGGCGAGGTCGGCAAGGTCGGCGAGGTCGGGCCGCGCGGGCTCGGCCGGGACGTTCCTGTGATCGTCGGACCGCAGGTCCGGAGTGCACCGCAACCGGCCCCTGAATCGAACATCGCGGACCCTCCCGGTGATCGATTGCCACCAACTCGCCGCCGCCGACACGGAATCGCCCGGATCGAGTGAGACCGGCCGGGACACGCCGGACGGCCCGGCGGACCGCTGCCAGGATCGGGGTCCGCACCGCAGCCAGCCCCTCGCAGAGTGCCCTCCGGCACCGCTGCCGACCCCACACGCCCACACGGCGGTGAGGGCTGCCCGCGCGCGGATCCGCTGCGGCCACCGGCCGCCGTACCAGGGAGCAGGGAGCACTGTGTCCGAACAGATCGTGAAGCCCGAGAAGCCCCACACCCCGCCCGACCAGACCCCGCCCGACCGCACCCCGCCCGACCGCACCCCGCCCGACCACGACCAGGATCAGGACCAGCACGACCAGGATCAGGATCGGCACGACGAGGAACTGCGCCTGCGCTTCCCCGGCGACCGCCGCGCCGAGGCCGGCGCGTCGATGTCGGCGAGCGCGATGCTGCGCCGCCTCCCGCACCTGGTGCGCCGCGCGCTGGCGCTGGCGTGGGCGGCGGACCGGACGTCCACCGTGCTGCTGCTGGTGTGCCAGGCGCTGGCGGGCGTGTTTGGGGCGTTGGCGCTGTACGCGACGACCGGCGCCCTGGGCGCGCTGCTGGTGGCGGGCCCGGTGGGGGAGCACCTGCGGACCGCCGCGCCGTCGCTGCTCCTGCTGACCGTCTCGGCCGCGCTGCGCGCGGTGCTGGGGATCGCGGTGGTGGGGCTGTCCGGCCGGGTGTCGCCGAGGGTCACCCGGGAGGCGGAGCTGGCGCTGATCGCCGCCGGGTGCGCGGCCGAACTGCGGGCGTACGACGAGCCCGCGTACAACGAGCAGTGGGAGGCGGCCGACCGGGGTGCCTCGACCACGCCGGACCTGCTCTCCAACGCCCAGGACGTGATCGCCTCGACGGTCTCGCTGGCGGCTGCGGCGGGTGTCCTGGCGACGCTCCACCCGTGGCTGGTCCCGCTGCTGCTGCTGGGTTCGGTGCCGACCGGGGTGGCGGCCGTCCGGACGGCCCGGATCCACTACCTGGCGGCGGTGGCCACCAACGAGGACCGTGGCGCGCTGCGCGTCTACCGCTGGTTCCTGATCGACAAGACCCGTGCGGACCAGGTCCGTTCGGACCAGGTCACGCCGTTCCTGATGGCCAAGTACCGCCGCGCCGAGGAGAAGATCGTCGAGGCGACGGACCGGGCGACCAGGGAGGCGGCGAAGGTCTCCCTGCTGGCCTCGTTGGGCACGGGGGCGGGCAGCGCGCTGGTCTGGGGCACGCTGCTGTACCTGGTGGCGAGCGGCCGGATCGACCTGGCGGCGGCGGGTACGGCGACGTTCGCGCTGCGGACGGCCTCGTCCGGGTTGCAGGGCCTGGTCGGCAACGGCGCCCGGCTGTACCGGATGGGCCTGTACCTGGACGACTACTTCACCTTCCTGGACGAGGCCGGAGGCCACCGGATCCGGCGCGGCGGGATCGTGCCGGACGCGCCGCAACTGGTGGAGGTCGCGGACCTCGGGCACGCCTACCCCGGCGAGCAGCAGGAGCCGGCGCTGTGCGGGGTCAGCATGACGCTGCGGGCCGGGGAGGTGGTGGCGGTGATCGGGCAGAACGGCAGCGGCAAGTCGACGCTGCTGAAGCTGCTGTCCGGCCTCTACCTGCCGCAGTCCGGCCGGATCTGCTGGGACGGCGTGCCGGTGCAGGAGCTGGACGCGGACGGCATGTGGTCGCGGGTGGCCCGGGTGCCGCAGGAGTTCGCGCGCTGGCCGCTGGGGGCGGCCGAGAACGTCCACCTGGGGCACCTCACCGAGCAGGTGATGGCGGACGTGGAGCGGGCGGCCGCGCGGACGGGTTTCGACGAGATCGTGGCCCGGCTGCGGTCGGGCTGGCGCACGCTGCTGGCCCAGGGCTGGTGGGGCGGCGCCGAGTTGTCGGGCGGCGGCTGGCAGCGGGCGGCGGTGGCCCGGGCGCTGTACCGGACGGTGCGCAGCCCGGGGCTGCTGATCCTGGACGAGCCGACCTCGGACCTGGACCCGCGCGCCGAGCACCGCATCCTGCACGCGCTGCGCGCCCTCGCCCCGGGGCGGATCACGCTGCTGGTGACGCACAACATCGCCAACGCGGCGGTGGCGGACCGGGTGATCGTGATGGACCGGGGCCGGATCGTGCAGACCGGCACCTGGGCGGAGCTGGCGGCGCGCCCGGACGGGCTGTTCCGTGAGCTGCTGGACCTCCAGCGGGACCGGACGGTCCCGGCGCAGCGGGTCTGACGCCTTCGGCCGTCGAGGGCCGGTGCTGACCGTCCTCCGTACCGTCGTCGTCACGGCGGTACGGAGGACGGGCGGCGCCCGCCGGACGCGGTGTGTGTCTTTGACGGCCCTGCGCCGGTGGGCCAGCGCGTCAGTGCGTCAGTGCGTGGTGCGGGCCGCGTCGCGCAGCCTGCGCCAGGTGCGGCTGACGGACGCCAGCCCGGTCCGCCCGGCGCCGGTCCCGCCGCCTTCCCAGGTCCGGGCCGCCTCGGCGAACGTCTCCGCGCGCTCCGCGTTCTCGGCCGCCGCCTCCGCCCGGGCCGCCCGTGCCTGCGCGGCCCGGGCGGCGAGCCGCAGGTCCTCCGGTTCGATCGTGTCGAGCCTCGTCCGGACGTGGTCGAGGAGCGCGGCGCAGGAGCCGTCGATCGCGGCCTCGCCCAGCGGGCGCGCCGGGAGGTCCAGCCTGTCCGTCAACCGCTGTTCCAGGGCGGCCCGCAGGTCCGGCACGGAGATGTCGCGGATCGTGAGGGACAGGTGGGCGGAGAGGCCGGCGGCGCCGACCGCGCGGTGCGCGAAGCCGCGCGGGACGTAGAGCACGCTGCCGGGTTCGAGGACGCTGTGCAGGAGCCGCGGGGAGTGCTCGTCGTCGGGGAGTTCTCCCGGCGTCCAATCCGCTGCGGTCGGCGCGTCGTGGACGTACCAGGTCTTGTGTCCGGCCGCCTGGAGGACGAACACGTCGGCGTCGTCGCGGTGCACCGCGAGGCCCTGGCCGCCGGCGGGCGTGACGAAGAAGAACGCCTCCACGCGCCGGTCGAGTTCTTCGGACAGCCGCGCCACGAGCTCGCCCGTCGGGTGGTGCCACTGGTCGACGCAGCGCAGCAGCAGCGTCGCCCCGACGCCCAGGAGCGCGAGGACCTTCGCGCGGTCGGCGAAGCCGTGGTACGCGGTGCCGTTGACCGTGCGTGACGTGGTGTAGGCCTCGGGCGGGACGGTCACCTTGGTGGAGCGGACCATCTCCAGGTAGGGGGTGCGCAGCAGCCCCGTGTCGAAGGCGGCGTCCAACGCGTCCAGGTCGAACGGCGAGGCGAGTCTCTCCGGCGTGAAGACCGCGGGCTTGCGCTGCCACTGGTGGCCGGTGAAGCTGCGGACGTCGCCGACCCAGTCGGCCAGCGTGGGCGATTCCATGGTGTGTCCCGTGGTGTCAGGGTGTCCGGGGCTCGCGGGTCAGGCCCTGGCCGCGGCGTCGAACCGTACGGAGAGCAGGGAGCGCAGGGGGACGTGCGTCTCCTGCTGCGGGCCGCGAATGGCGAGCCGGTGGTCGAAGGCGACGTTCAGCAGGCGTTCGGCCAGGGGTACGACCAGGTGCTTGGCCCAGCAGCGGGCCCCGTCGAAGCCGAACGGCATGAACCCGGGCGTCTTCTCCGGGTCCGCCACCCCGGCCCACCGTTCGGGCCGGAACTCCAGCGGGTCGGACCAGTGCTCCGGGTGGCGGTGCATCAGGAGCGGGAAGAGCGCGACGCGGTCCTCGGGGCGGATCTCGGGGTGCAGCCCGGTGTAGGCGTGGCCGTCGTTGCGGAACAGCATCCACGCGGGCGGGAGCAGCCGCAGGGTCTCCCACAGGACCTCGGTGAGGTCGGCGCGGGCGTCCTCCCGCTCCCGGTCCGGCCCCATGAGCCACAGGGCGTTGCCGGCCAGTGCGGCCACCCCGTCGCAGAGGGTGGCCGTCGACCGCCGGTACAGCGCGATGGCCTGCCTCCGCTCCCGGGTGTCGGAGGCGTCGCGGATCTGCCCGGCCAGCGCGGTGCTCCTGCCCTCGGCGGCGGATCCCGGCCAGACGGTGACGGCGCGGTCGACGATCCGGGAGAGCCGGTCGGAGCGGGTGACGCCGCGTTTCGACAGGAGGGAGACCGGCAGCGGGTCGGACGCGAAGAGCCATCGGCGCAGGTAGGAGGTGGCCGCGTAGGGCCAGGCGCCGGACAGCCCGCGTGCCGGGGGCGGCGGGGTCCTGATGCCCGCCATGACGTCCTGACCCAGCGCGCGGATCGTCCGGGTCGCGCTGTCGTGGTGGATGTCCGCTCCCGCGGCGGGCTTGTAGACCGAGCGCTCCGCCGACCGCACGGGGCGCGCCGCGACGATTTCGGCCATCAGCTCGCTGTCGGAGACGCCGACCGTGCGGGCGTCGATCCGGAATACCTTTTCTTCCCTGGTCAGCAGGTCCTGGATCTTCGGGGCGTAAACAATGGAATGGCTGCGCCCGGCTGTCGGCGCCATTTCTTCCATGAGAATCCCGCCTCCAATGAAATGGCGATGGAATGGATTCCCCCGGCGGGCGGAGAACTCCGGGCAGGCGGGGGAACTCCGGGCAGGTGAAAGGGTGGGGCGCTCTGCAGCGCCGGCGGGGGCCGCGGCCCGGCCGTGGCTCGGCCACGGCCCCCGTTGGTGACAATGCGTCAGATGACGTGCGCGATCCACGAGTGGTCGGCGAGGTCCTCGTCACGCTTGAACTTCTTCACGATAGCCTTGATCATCTTCATGGGTACTCTCCATTCCCGGGATGGCAGGCACGGTGGAGCAAGGATGCCCGCGGCTTGGCGGAAATTCGGTATTCCGATCGGAACCCCGAACCGACTTTCATCTAACTCCGGACCTTAACCGAAAGCTAGGGCTCCTGACACTCTTTTGACAAAGGATGACCTCCTCGCCGGTCCGGATTGTGCGGCGCATTAGATGGCCGATCGTTATAACTTCCCGAGGCGTGCGGTGGGGGACCATATCGGTATGGAGCTGAGGATTGAGGCCACCGACCTGCCGGGGCGTGAGTGTGCCGCCGCGCCGGGCTTCCCGGGCTACCGGGACCTGTACGTCGCCGTCCAACGCCGGGGCCGCCCGGCCGAGTTGCTCGACCTGTTCCCGGGGGACGCGCCGCGCGCCCGCTGGTCGCTGGAGTGCGAGGCGAGGCCGGCGCCGGGTGGCGCGGACCTCCCCGGCACAGTGGACCTCGCCGGCGGAGTGGACCTCACCGGCCGGTACGTGCAGGGCGGCCCCGGCGCCCGGTTCGTCTACCTGAACTGGGTGACCGGGAACGGTGACGGCTGGGCGCTGTTCCGCCGGGCCAAGCTGCTGCTGGCGGCGGTCGACCGGGAGGTCGTCGAGGCGGCGGTGGAGCGCGGCGTCCTGGTGGCCCGGCTGCGGCTGACGGATGCCAAGGGCCGTCCGCTGTGCGCCGCCGTCCGCCCGCCCGTGGTGACCTGGTCGGCGGAGGGCTGAGTGCGAGGGGGTCCGAACGGGCGAGGAGGGCTGAGTGCGAGGGGCCCGAACGCGCGAGGAGGGCCCCGCCGCACGCGGGGCCCTCCTCGATGTCCGGTGTGCGCAGGTCAGTTGTACGTCGTGGTGACGCTCACGCCGCCGAAGCCCTGCTGGGCGTAGAGGCTGAAGTACACCCAGCCGGACGGCGGGTTGGTGATGGTGAGGGTCTCGCCGTTGCCGGCGTTGGTGGACTTGGCCAGGTTCGACCCGGTGGTGGCCCACGCACCCCCGTTGTAGTAGAGGTCGGCGTTGCCGGTGCCGCCGCTGGTGGTGATGGTCAGCTGCTTCACGCCGGCGGGCAGGTTGAGGAAGTTGTAGCTGTAGTTGCCGGTGGTGGCGGCGACGCCGTCGCGGCGGCAGTTCTTGTCGTACTGCCGGGTGTCGCCGGCGGTGCACAGCGGGGCCTGGCTGGTGGGCAGGCTGCCGCAGTTGTCGGCGCCGCAGGCCTTGAGCCAGGTGGCGAAGTCGGCGTCGTAGCGGGTGCCGATGGTGGTCTTGAGCAGGGTGCGGGCGCCGGCCCAGTCGCCGACGCGGTACTTGGCGAGGAGCGCGTCGACGTCCTGCGGGTGCGACTGGAGCATGTAGCGCACGGCCAGGTAGCCCCAGTTGTAGACCTTGGTGGAGTCGGAGTTGTCGTAGGTGTTGTCGAAGAGGGTGCTCAGCGCGTAGGTGCCCTTGCCGGCCTGGGCGACGGCGGCGTCGTAGTGGACGCCCCGGTAGCTGTACGAGATGTACTCGGCGAGGCCCTCGACCCACCAGACGGTGGGGGTGGTCATGCCGGCGTTGAAGTCGCCGTAGAAGTCGTAGCGGCCGTCGAGGTAGTGGGTGTACTCGTGGTTGAGGTTCCAGATCTGGAAGGCGGGGCGCAGCCAGTCGGCCTCGTGCGCGATGAAGCGGGCCTGGTTGCCGGCCTTGGCCGGGTCGCCCTCCTCGTACATGCCGCCGTTGTCGACGGCGATGTCGTACATCTTCCAGGCGTAGAGGCTGTAGTCGTAGTAGTCGTCGAAGACGACGACCTCAAGGCTGGTGTTGTTGTCGTTGGCGACCGGGCCGTTGTCCTTGACCACCTGGTGGAAGAACTGGTCCTCGTTGATCAGGCTGGTGCAGGTGTCGGCGAGCTGCTGCGCGGTCATGTCCTGGGCGCGGATGCGCAGGTTGGCGTTGCAGGTGTGGTCGACGGTGAGCACGAGCGGGACGAGCCGGGCGGCCAGGTCGCAGGTGCCGTAGTAGGCGCAGTTGCCGGTGTCCTTCTTCTCCGCGAACCAGACCAGGTTCATGGTGAGCGGGGCGGTGGCGCCGACCAGCGGGTACCGGTTGACCAGGTCCTTGACGATCGGCCGGCCCTGGGCCCTGGTGGCGTCGTTGGCGACCAGGTTGCCGATCTGGATGCCGATCGAGGTGACCAGGTCGGAGCCGTTCAGCTGGGAGCTGTTGCGGGTGACGAAGGACGCCATGGTGGTGGCGAAGGAGGGGTCGGCCTGGAGGGCCGCGGTGAAGGCGGGGAGGTCGAAGCCGCGCTCGATGACGGTCTTGGTGTTGGCGACGGCGGTGGCCATCGAGCCGGTCCAGGCGCCGGTGTAGTCGGCGAGCAGGCGCTTGACGACGCCGGTGTAGCGGGCGTTCTCCTGGGCGCTGTCGATCAGGGTGACGGCCTCGGCGAGGGTCGCGCCGTTGGCCTCGGTGACGTCCTTGCTGTGCGGGGCGGCGAAGAGGCCGTCGAGGGCGCCGCGGATGGCGGTCTGCAGGGTGGCGCCGTACGGGCCGACCACATCCGGGTTGTACCACTGCACGTAGTAGCCGGCGCGCAGGAACAGGACCAGCTGGCCGGCGGAGGTGGAGTCGTCGCCGGGGTAGGTGGCGGAGACGTCCCGCAGGGCGTTGGCGACGGTGGCCATCTGGGCCTCGTTGAACGCGGCCTTGGCGTCGTTGCCGGTCAGGGTGAACAGCGTGTTGACGCAGTCGAGGCCGGCGGCCTTGACCCGCTGGACGAGCGCGGCCCCGGTGTTGCCGGTGAAGGCGGAGACGTCGCAGGCGGGGGCGGCCGCGAGCTGCTTGGCGGCCTTGTCGGCCTTGGCGTCGACGCCGGCCCCGGTGGTGCTGGCCGCCGTCGGGGCGGTCGCCTTGGCCTGCTCGTCGGCGGCCAGCGGGCGGGCGTCCTTCGGGGTGTCGGGGGACTTGGGCACGGGCACGGAGTGCGGTGCGGCCGCCTTGCCGGTGGGGGTGGTCGAGGCGTGGGCCGCAGGGGCGTCGGCGGCGTGGGCCTGGGGTGCGAAGAGACCGAGTGCGAGGAAGAAGGCGACGCCGAGCGCAGGGAGTCTGCGCGCGCCGGCCTTCGCTATCCGGGAGGGACGCATCTGTGGGGGCCTCCGGGGCCGTTGAGGGTTGCCGTGTGATTGGGGGCACACGGTTCCTGATGTGTGACATGTAAAATGTCACACCTGTTGCGGCCGGGGGAAGGCTTGGGAACGGATTCGCGTCGGGCGAGATCGAACCGTTGTCAGGTCGGCGCGCCGCGTCAGGCCGGCGCACCCCGTCAGGTCGGCCCGACGGCGGATCAACCCGCCGTCAGACCACGGCAGTCCGCGCCAACGGCGTCAACGCCGCGAACTCCAGCGGCGCCGACGGATCCACCGACAGCTCCGCCGGAGCCGGCTCGGCGCCGGAGCGGACCAGCAGATCGCCGATCGCCGCCACCATCGCCCCGTTGTCCGTACAGAGCCTCAGCGGCGGCACCCGCAGCGCGATCCCGGCCGCCGCGCAGCGCTCCTCGGCCAGCGACCGCACCCGGGAGTTGGCCGCGACCCCGCCGACCACGACCAGGGTGCCGATCCCGTGATCGGTGCAGGCCCGCACCGCCTTGCGGGTCAGCACGTCGGCGATCGCCTCCTGCAACCCGGCCGCCGCGTCCGGGACGTACGGGTCCGAGCCGCCCGAGCGCCGCGCCTCCACCCAGCGGGCGGCGGCCGTCTTGAGCCCGGAGAACGAGAACGCGTACGGGTCGTCCCGCGGTCCGGTCAGCGGCCGCGGCAGGCGGACGGCCGTCGGGTCGCCGTCCCGGGCCGCCCGGTCGATCGCCGGCCCGCCGGGGTAGGGGAGGCCGAGGATCCGGGCGACCTTGTCGAAGCACTCGCCGGCCGCGTCGTCCAGGGTGTCGCCGAGGTGGACGATCGGATCGCGGGCGAGGTCGCGCACCAGCAGCAGCGAGGTGTGCCCGCCCGAGACGATCAGCACCACGCAGGGGTTCGGCAGCGGCCCGCCGTCCAGCGTCGCGGCGGCGACGTGCCCGGCCAGGTGGTGCACCCCGTACAGCGGGACGCCGAGCGAGAACGCGTAGCCCTTGGCCGCGGCCACCCCGACCTGGAGCGCCCCGGCCAGCCCCGGACCGGTCGTCACCGCGACGGCGCCGATGTCGGCGAGCGTCAGCCCGGCCCGCGCCAGCGCCTCGCCGACCACCGGCGCCATCGCGTGGACGTGCGCCCGGGCGGCGATCTCCGGCACCACCCCGCCGAAGCGGGCGTGCTCGTCCATCGACGACGCCACCGCCTGCCCGAGCAGTACGCCGTCCCGGACCAGACCCGCGCCGGTCTCGTCGCAGGAGGACTCGATCCCCAGCACCACCGGTGACCCTGTCACAGTCACTCACCCTCATCACTCATTACATGCACTCGCGACCATTGTGCCCGACGAGACGTGAGGAATAAGCAGGAGCCCATGCTTCGTTCCTGCAACTCATACGCAATAGTGTTGTCCCGGCACGATCATCACTGTTCATCGAAAGGGGCTGTGTCCCAGCATGGGCACCTACTCGCTTCCCGACCTGCCGTACGACTACTCCGCGCTTGAGCGGGCGATGTCCCCCGAGATCCTCGAACTGCACCACTCCAAGCACCACGCCGCCTACGTCAAGGGTGCGAACGACACCCTGGACCAGCTGGCCGAGGCGCGCGACAAGGAGCAGTTCGGCGGCCTGGTCGGCCTGCAGAAGACCTTCGCCTTCCACCTGTCCGGCCACGTGCTGCACTCGCTGTTCTGGCAGAACCTCTCCCCGGAGGGCGGCGACCGCCCCGAGGGCGAGCTGGCCGACGCCATCACCGAGCACTTCGGCAGCTTCGAGGCCTTCCGCAAGCAGCTCACCACCGCCACCACCGGCGTGCAGGGCTCCGGCTGGGGCATCCTCTCCTGGGAGCCCCTCGGCAAGCGCCTGATCGTCGAGCAGGTCTACGACCACCACGGCAACGTCGGCCAGGGCACCACCCCGCTGCTCGCCTTCGACGCCTGGGAGCACGCGTACTACCTGCAGTACCGCAACGTCCGCCCCGACTACGTCGAGAAGCTCTGGGACGTCGTCAACTGGCAGGACGTCTCGTCCCGCTTCGCGGCCGCCAAGACCGTCTGACGCGCACTAGGTGAACGGCCCCGGACCGGTCGGGCGGTCCGGGGCCTTCCTTGTGTCAGGAGAGCTGCAACAACGCCTTCCGGTGCCGCCAGGCGAGCCGCAGGAGCGCCGCGCCGGCGGGCTGCATCGGCTCCGCACCGGTGAGGCGATCCACCTGCTCGGCCGTGAACGGGATGCCGGCCGAGCGTCCGGTGGCGTCCTCCAGGCCAACGCGGTGGCCTTCGTCGTTGGTCGAGACGATGCGCCGGAACGTGTCGTCGAACAGCTCGGCGTCGAACACGGCCACGGTCAGCATGTCGGTGACGAACGTCAGCGGATCCATCCCGAGGCCCAGCCAGAACACCCGCAGGCGGCCGTCCGCGCGCGCCGCGGTGAGCGACTTGTCGAGTGGCCAGGCGGCGTAGTCGATCGGCGCCCTGTCGCTCCCGTAGTCCTCGGTGCTGCCGAGCAACTCCTCGCTCAGCTCCCGCAGGATCGCCCGCCAGAGGTCGAAGTCGTTCCCCTCGTTCCATGGCGCGTCGTGCGAGGCCTGGAACATCCCGACCGGCATCACCTGGAAGAGACCCCCGCCGCTGGCGACCTTCTCGGGATCACGCCAGTGCAGCACGAACTCCGCTTCGCCGGTGCTGCGATCGTGCCGGATGGTCAGCGTGCTGATGGCCGCCATGACCGGCCGGCGCGTGAGATCGGTCGGATCGCCGATGGCGGCCCGGAAGGGCGTGGCGGCCGAGCCCGCCAGGACCGCCGCCGCGTACTCGTGTGCGACGGCCTCACAGATGTTGATCACGTCGAAGTACCGGCCGCGGCCGAACGTCAGCGTCGGATCGCCCGCAGACGTCCCGACATCGAGCAGGCGGTAGCAGCTTCGATCCTCGAACAGCCTGGGCCTGGCGAGCTCCCCAACAGCGTCGGCATAGCGGCGATGGGCGGTTCCATCAACCCGGTACGGGCGGATGCGGTCGAGCTCCGGCTCGCCGCCGTCCAGCTCGGCCTCCGGCGCGTCCGGCACCCACCGCAGCCGGACGCGCTCCAGCGGCACCGGCTGGTCCGGAATCCAGTGCCGGCGAGCCAGCAACGGAGTCCCCGGGACCAGCCGTTCGGGAGGGACTTCAGTCAGGAGCCGGCTGGTCAGCGCGAAGCGGTGATCATTCAAGAACATTCGAACCCGTCGCCACTGCTCCCGACTGTCGGACGGGCCCAGTTGGTCGTCTGCCACGATTCACCCTAACGCCGCAGCCCGTTCGTCGAGCGGACGGCGAGATGGCGGGCATGGCCGCCACCGAGCTCGGCGGCCGCGTCGCCCAGCGACTTCGTCATCCGGCGGATCGCTGCGACCTCGCCCCGGCCGACCTTCACATTCGCATCAGTCTTCAGCCGCGTCCGCCGCAGGATGGCGTCTGGATCAGGCAGGCCCAACGCCGCAAGCGCGTACGCACTGGAGGCGGCCACGAATCCCCGGCGATCCACCACGCCCCTCCGGCTCAGCTCGACACCCGATCCAAGATAACGCCAATTCCGCTCTCCACGTGACCAGTTGTCGGGCTGTTGACCACCTGGAACATCCGATCGAATTCAGGCAAGCAGCCCCGGACTGGCGATCCGGGGCCGTGCCGAATGCGATGGGCGATCCATTCCCCTACGGCAGGGGCCACGCATTCGTCGGGTCGTCCAGCCAGGCCTGATGGCCGCCGGGGCCGATGGTGAGGCCGAGGCGGCTCGGACCGGGGCGGTCATTGTCCAGCCACCAGCGGTGGGCGGCCTCGACTTCGTCCCACAGGCGGCGCGGGCCGTGCTGCCAGACCGTGTACCGCTCGGTGTTCTCGGTGCCGTCCCAGTCGACGGCGGCCCAGGAGCCGCCGTCGGTCGTGGCCACCCAGAGGCGCGTCTCGACGTCGTCGAGATCGGGATCGTGGTGCCAGGCGTACCAGAGGTCGCCGAGGCGGTGCCCGAGGGCGAACTGGGTCTCGAACTCCGAGCCGGCGACGGCCCAGGGGTCGAGCGTGGTCGTGGACTCGTCCGGAACGTGCTCGTCCATGACGACGTCCCGGAAGAGGCGGAGGTCGCGGCGCTGGTTGCGCATCAGCATGAAGGCGCTGTCGGCGGTGTAGCGGCCGGTGGCGGTGCCGTCGCCGCCCACGGTGAGGCGGAGCAGGCCGCCGTGGCTCCAGTCGTCGCACCAGGGGGTGAGGATGACGCCGCCGGGCTTGGTCTGTTCGATCCAGGCGTACGGAACCCGTCTCACCGAACAGGTGGCCACCACGCGGTCGAACGGCGCTTCGCCGCTCCAGCCGAGGCTTCCGTCGCCGCAGACGACGGCGGGTGCGTAGCCGTTGGCCTTGAGGTTGGACCGGGCGAGTTCGGCCACGGTGGGGTCGATGTCGATCGTGGTCACGTTGGTGTCGCCCAGCCGGTGGGAGAGGAGCGCGGCGTTGAACCCGGTGCCCGCGCCGATCTCCAGGACCCGCATTCCCGGTGCGATGCCCAGGAGTTCGAGCATCTGGAAGACGACGGACGGCTCGGAGGCCGAGGACGACGGCCACGCATCGGCTACATCCGTCGGCTCCGCTCCGTCGTTGACCTGTGTCACCACGGGAACGTCCGAACCGGCGGCGGCGAGCCAGCGGTCGGGTTCACGTTCACGGTCGCAGAGCCGGTAGCCGTCACCGTCGGCAAGCCAGATCCGGTCCGGGAGGAAACGATGGCGCGGGGTCGCCTCTGCGGCCCTTCGCCACTCATCGGACACATCGTGGCCGAGGGAGCGGGATACCGCCCGGAGCAGGCCTTTCGTGGCGGCCTGCTCCAGGTCGTTCTGCGGGCTCGTCACTTCCCGTCGCCGTCCTTGCGGTGCTTGGCGGCCGACGACCCGGACGAGGTGTCCGGGGTCGTCTTGTCCTTCCCGAAGTCCTTCCGGTCCTTATTCGCGTGCTTGCCCTGCCCGCCGTCGTTGCCCCCGCTGCCGCCACCGGAGCTTCCGTCCTTGCCGGTTCCCCATCCCATGGGTGCCTCCTACCTGTCCTGTTCGCGATGATTGTCGTGTGGAGCGCTTGCCCAGGTGTACGGACGTGACAGTGACCAACTGACGTACCCCGGGCCGATAGGCTCCTTGATGAGAGCGGGGCCGCCGTCGCAGGGAGCGAGACCCGCTGACGGGTCTCCGACCGCTCTCGGTCGGGGACGCCTACGACGGTAGGGTCCCGGAGTCGGAACCTGAAGTGACGGCGAGTACAGGTACGTTGGCACGAACTCCCGAAGTGGGGGCTCTCATGCAGTCAAGCCCGCATCAGTCCCTGACTGATGGTCAGGGGAGGCCTCGGCGCCCACGCGTGGGCACTATCTCCGGGTACGTCTTTCGGGTGATACGAGAACAGTGTGGGGCCACCCAGGACGATTTCGCCGAGCGGTTGGCCGTGTCGACCGACACGATCGCCGGATGGGAGAGTGGTCGGCGCCCGCTCACGGCCGTACCTGTCGGGCAGATGTTCACCTACCGCCATCGGCTGATGCAGGTGGGCGCAGCGCCCGCACTCCTCCAAACACTGGAGCGATCCTTCGAGGCGGACATCCTGCTCGCCGGCATCGTTGAGGAGAAGTCGCCGGCTGCCGGGAGCCCCCTTGGGGCGGTGGTGATACGGCGCGACCTCGTGGAGATTCTCATGTGGCCGCTCAGCGGTGCAGCGCCGCAGACTGTTCGCGACCTCCCGGCCCCGCCGCGTCCACGCAAGGGCCCAGCGCCGGCCGGACCGGAACTTCTCGCCCCCGACCGCACCCGGTTCTACACGCACCTGCGGCGCGCGGCCGAGGAAGCGCGTGGAGCGGACCAGTTCCTCGCCCGCCGCCAAGCGCTGTACCTGGCCGGATACGACGAACAGGGTGACACGCGGGAGTGGCTCGCCCACCAGCAGCGTTCCGAGCGGCCGAACGACTGGCTGAGTCACTGGCTCAACTCCCGTTCCGTCGCCATGGTCTCCGCCCGCCACGGTGACCGGGATCGGATGAGCCACTTCATCGAAACGGCCCTCGCCGATGAGGCGGGCGCGATGGCGAACCTCAACTACTGGGCGTACTGGGTCGGCGAGGTCCCGTACCTCGAACTCTCCGACGACTTCATCGCTGCCCGGTCGCCGGGTCCGTGGTCCGGAGACAAGCTCCTCGCGCACCTCGTTCAGGGGCTCGGCCCGCAGTGCGGGTACGCCGAGTTGAACATCCACAGTGTGTGGTCACTGCTCCAGGTCCGGCCGGATCTGCTGCGCTCCGGAACTGCGGCCCGCGCCCTGCGAGAACGGCTCCCGGTGCTGTTGGATGGTCGGGAGCTGTCGCGGCGTGGGCGACGCGAACTCGACAGCATCCGCTACGCGATCCGCCTTGTCGAGGCGTGAGAGGGGCCAGACAGTGACAGACGACCTGACGCCGGTGGCGAGGTTCCTGTTCGAAGCCGGGACGCTCAAGCAGACCAAGCGCACGGGCTGGTGGATGGCCGGCGTCCGCGATCCCGAGTCGGTCGCCGAACACTCCTGGCGAACCGCGCTGATCGCTTCGATCATTGCCAAGCTCGAAGGCGCGGACCCGGCGCAGGCCGCCTTCCTCGCGGTCTGGCACGACTCCCAGGAGACGCGCACCGGGGACGTCAACCATCTGGGGAAGAAGTACGCGCCCGGCGCCGACCCGGCGGCGGTGACGGCCGACCAGGTCGGCGGCATGCCGGAGATCCTTGCCTCGACCATCCGGGATCTCGTCGCGGAGTACGAAGCGAAGGACTCTCCGGAGGCGGTCTGCGCGAGGGACGCCGACAAGCTGGAGTGCCTGATCCAGGGAGTCGAGTACAAGGCGCAGGGCTACGCGAACGCTCAGCGCTGGATCGACAACAGCCGTGGCCGTCTCATCACGAAGACCGCCAACGCACTTGCCGACGCCGTCCTGGCAACCGACTCCCTCGACTGGCTCCGTGCTGCCCTCGGCGAGAAGTCGAGCTGACACGGGTCGCGGATCGTGCCTTGAAGGCGGCACCTTGCGGTATCGGTCTTGCGGCGGCAGTTCGATGTGATGGTGGACGGCGCCGAGCGCGTGATCTGACGGAGGGGCGAGGATGGCGATCGAAGCGGAGCTCAAGGCGGTCGTGCGCGACCCGGAAGGCGTGCGCAGGCAACTGGAGGCCCGGCACGGTGCCGGCCGCGCCGAGGTCTACCGCGACACGTACTACGACGCCCCGGACGGCAGCCTGATGGGCGCCGATCGCGAGTTGCGGATCCGTACCGTGCACAGCCCGGACGACACGCGCACGGTGCTCACGTACAAGGGGGCACGGGTGGACGAGGCGTCCGGGTCGAAGCCGGAGTCCGAGACGAAGGTCGAGGACGCCGATGCCGCGCACGAGATCATCCGGGGCCTGGGCTTCACCCCTCGCATCACGTTCGAGAAGCGGTGCCGCAACTACGGCTTCCAGCGCGACGGGAGGCACCTGCTCGCCACGCTCGTTCGCGTTCCCGAGTTGGACGACGCCACGTTCATCGAGGTCGAGACGACGGCCGCCACGGAGGCCGACCTCGCGCCGGCCCTCGCCCTGGTCCGTGCGGTGCTGTCCGAACTCGGCATCAAAGACGCCGACTTGACCACCGAGCTCTACACCGACGCGGTAGCGGCGGCGCGACCGGCCTGACTGATAGACCTCATTCCGCATTCACCGGCGTGCCCCCTGGGGCCACAGCACCTCAACCGGCACGCCGCGCTGGCGGGCGTAGGCGACCATGTCCGCCGTCCCGCCGTGGCCGCGGGCCGGCAGGCCGTCCCAGACGGCGAGGAGCTTGTCGACCTGGGCTACCAGGACCTCGCTCCCCGCCATGTGGGCGGCTTCGTCGGACTCCACCCGGCCTGTTCGGTGAACGGCGTCGGCACTGCTCAACAGCCGGTCGTAGACGGGGTGATGCCAGCCCGGCAGCCCATCCCGGTACTGATCCGCCGGAATGACGACCTCCAGCCGCGCCCCCCGTTCGAGCGCGATCTCCGCGATCCACGCGTCCGGCCCGTCCGCGATGCAGGACACGACCGTGAGCCCAGTCAGGTCCTCGCCCGCGAGAGCGTCTTCGAGCAGCCGTCGAACCTGCTCCTCCACCCCGGCCGCCAGCCCCCGGTGCCCCGTGATTCCGATTCGCACTGCGATCCCTTCCTAGAGATAGACACCGTGCAGGCGCTCGTCGAACTCCCTCACGACCTTGGACGGCGAGGAAGTGCTGAACGACCGTCGAAGTGCGCGGCCTCTCTCGACGATTCGACCTGAACGGTACTGGAGTCCGATCTCCAGAGCTTGCGTGGCGAGGGCGAATGCCGTCTCGATCCGTCCTGCGGCCAGATGGCCTGCTGCAATGTCCAGCAACAGCAGCGCGCGTTGCTTCGCATGACTGGTCGCCGGGACCGGGATCGCCGTTTCTGATGCCCACCTGGAGAGTCCGAGTTTCGCGCCGCAGGCCACTCTGGCAGCGGCCACTTTGGACTCGTCGAAGGTGAACACCCAGGGCCATGGGGGTGGTTCTTCCCGGATGTCTGCCTGAAGTATGGCTCGGCTACGTGTCAAGGCGCGGTCGGCGCTGCGCTGGTCGCCTGCGGCTGCATGTCCGAGGGCCTCAACCGATGAAAGCCACGCGTCGGCGACTGCGGGAAGCGCAGGCTCCAGGAAGCTGCGGGCTCGCTGGGTGAGACTGAGCGCCTGGACCGCGTTGCCGGTGTGAGCTTCGAACTGCGCGAGGCTTCCGGACTGGTACGCGGCAAGCAGTGGGTGTGCTCCTGACCGCGCGGCTTTGATCGCAGCTCCGTAGAACGACCGCGCGGACCCGTGGTCTCCCATGTCCCACGCCAGCCAAGCGGCCAGGCTCGCCGCCTCGCTCGCGATGGCGGCGAGCCTGATCCGATGAGCATCGCTCCGTGCCGCGCCAATCAGCCCCTGGATCAACCGCAGATGGGAGTGGACGACATCGGCAAGCTCCCGTGAGGGCGTCGACCCGTCAAGTCGACGGTAGGAGGTGGTGGCAACTCGGAGTGCGACAGCTTGCTGCTCGGCCTCGTCCGTGGATCCCGCGGCGGCAGTGAATACGGGGGATGCCGCGATTGCTGCGGCTGCTCCCAGGAATTGACGTCTTTCCACGTTCTCAGTTCCGATTCGCGTCTGAACCGTATTTTCGGCGAGGCCGAGCAGAGCTGCTGGAATTCCCAGGTGCTGTGACAGTCGCAGTAGCACGTCCATGGCGTAGGGGGCGATGCCTCGCTTCTCCAGTCGTGAGATCGCTGATTGTGAGAGTCCACATGCCTCGCCCAACTGCACCTGCGTCATGCGCTGGTACGTTCGAGCCAGCTCGATGATCTTGCCGTAGTTCCTCGTCCGGGAGGCATCCCGGATCGCTGCCGAGTTCCAGTTCAACAGCCCATCCCAACGCTACGAGGCCTGCCAGGTCACATGGTGCAATCCGATGCGTTCCTCGCATATCCGTATGCGGGCACCGCATGATCAATGGTCTCACGACTGTGACGGATTGTTGACTGACAGTAAGGAATTGGCTTGTGCGTCGGTGTCTCGGCTGCTGCCGAGACTGAGCCAGGACACGTTAGCTGGAACTTGGTCACGGTTGTTGGAAGCGGAGTGCCCCAGCGCCGGAATCGCTCTTGGGGCTACTACTCCAGCTGTAGTTCGTGAGGCGTGTGTGACTGAAGGCATGAAATGGGTTGATCATTCCCAGCCGTGCTCGGCGTAGGTCCGGTTGTCCCACTCCGGGTGCTCTGTGGTGTAGGTGCCCCAGCCCATGCGCTGGTAGTACAACGTCATCGCGTCGAAGTAGCTCGCGGCCTCAACGGTCCACACGAGCCGGGCACCTTCGGACAAGAGCGCACGAGCCCCGTCTCCGCGCGGTCCGGCCAGGCAGAACATCTTTCCCTCCTCGCCTTCGTCCCACAGCTCGTGAAGCATTGGCTCAGGATAGGTCCCAAGCGGCGCGGTGTGACTACAACGGCTGAACCGCTGTCGTCCCCGCCGCTCCAGTTGTCCTGCGTACGCGCTCGCTCGGTTCCAAACCCCTCAGCGGAGCGGCCACGGACGCCGCGAGCCCGGGTAGTTCGGAACTGGTTCCAACATGAATGGCAATCCACCGCAGGTGGCAAGAAGAATGGCCAGATGGTTCCAACAAACGTGTCCCACCGGGTCGAAACGGCCAGGTCACCACACCGCGTCAGTTCCACCTATCGTGTCCCGGCTCAGAGACACCGACGTCAGGCCCTGTGCTGGCAGTTGTGCCCGACTGGCTCAGAGGGTGTCGGTGGTGGTCAGTCCACTGAGTAATGCGTCGGGGTGGGGTGAGCCGCCCGAGCATCCTCGGCAAGTGATTTTGATCGGTTGTCAGGTGATGCCGGTGGATCGAGTGGCGGCCCTGGGGTCGTGCCCACGTGGGTGCGTCAAATGTGGTGGCGGCCCGGTGCTGGGGGTGGTCATTCTGGGCGGATGGGTGATCGTGCGAATTTTGTCGTTGTCCGCGAGAGCGGTGAGTTCGAGCTGTACCTGTCGCGGTTCGGGGCGGTAGGAATCGACCTCGACCTCCTGGCCGGGCCGGCGGAGGCGCTCTCGATGGTCCGGCGCCTGAGAGCGGTCGACTGGTGGCTGGACGATGTGCACTGCCAGGGTGCGGCGCTGATCGACCTCGGCCGGAAGGTGCTGATGCTGTTCGCCTGGGAAGGGCCGAGCGCCGAGTTGCGCCACAGGGCGGCCACTCTGGAACTGTTGCAGGAAGCATGGGTGGGGTGGGACGTCCGGTGGATGTACGACGGCCCTGCCGAGCTGCGGACGTACCTGGGGCTGGACCCCGAACACGTCCGTGCTCGTGGGCGCGGGCATGCGGTGGGGCCGCTGCTCGAACCGGGCGACGAGGAGCTGGCTGACCCCGAGCCGATGGTTGCGGTGGTGACGGTCGGGGCGGTCGGGGCGGAGCACTGCTACGTGCTGGCGAACGTCAACGACCATCCGGTCCGGGAGGGGGCTGCGCTGCTCGACCGACTGGCGGGCGGCCCCGAGCACGAGGTCTGCCAGGCGTCGGCCGATGCCGGCATCCACGTCGATCCGCTGCGCCGGCGGGTGGGCTGGTGGGTGCTCGGGGCGTCGGCAGAGGCGTACGAGATGCCGCAGCGATGGCCTGGTTGGACGGTGGAGTTCTGGCAGGACCGCTGGGAGGAGCACGTACTGGCGGCGCCCGGACGCTTCTCGCCCCCGCCGGTCGACCGCGCGAGAGCGCTGGCGGACGTACGGGCAGCGGCCGAACGCCGTCGAGAGGCATGAACCCGCCCGGCGCCCGCCGGGTCGGCCCGGCCGACCCCACCCCTCGAACCGTGCCGTCAGGCACCGACGTGCATACTTGCCGGACGATCAGCAGGACGTAGAGGTGATGACGCGGTGAAACTGGCTGAAGCGCTCGCGCAGCGCGCGGCTGCGGTGCGGCGGGTGGAGCAGTTGCGGGCGCGCGTCGTCGGCAGTGCCCGCTACCAGGAGGGCGAGGAGCCGGCCGAGCCCGCGGCGGAGGTCCTGGCCCAGGCCGGAGAGGTGCTGGACGAGTTGGAGCGGCTGATCCGTCAGATCAACCGGACCAACTCCACCGCGCTCATCGAGGGCGGCGGCACGCTGACCGACGCCCTCGCCCGCCGGGACGTCCTGCGGCTGCGCCACTCGGTGATCACCGCGGCCGCCGATGCCGCCGCCGGGCGCGACCAGCGCGGAGCTGTACGGCAGTTGCGGTCCGAACTCAGGATCCTCTCCGCCCTGCCGGTTGCCGAGCTCCGCGCCGAGGCGGACGCCCTGGCGAAGGAGATCCGCGAGGTGGACACCCTGATCCAGCGCACCAACTGGGAGATCGACCTGATCGAGGACTGACCCCACCAGCTGGGTGTGGGAAGCAGGTAGTCGCCACGGAGGCGTGCACACACCGCGGGCCGGCGGTTTATCCGGCCCTTGGCGCGTGAAGAGCAACGCAGGGGGTTCGATTCCTCATCAAACAATGCAGCTCAGCATCGCGTACAGGTGACAGAGCACACCGAACAGCTCACCACCACGTGCAGATCCGGGCGACGAGGGCGGGAACGGGGCGCCCCACACCCGGTGCGAGGGCCGTGCACATCGGCACGGCCCTCGCACCTTTTCCTCCCCAGGGCCACCCGAGAAGCGTCTCCCGTCAGGGCGCGCCGAAGAAGCCGAAGAAGGCGTCCAGGATCTGCTGCGCGGCCAGCCCCGCCGGCATGGTGCCGGCGCGGACCTGGGCCTCCAACTCGACCGCGAGCCGCCGCACTTCGGGGTGCTCGTGCAGCCGCGCGTAGAGCTGGTCGTGGACCATCGTCCAGGTCCATTCGACCTGCTGTTCCCGCCGCTTCGCGGCCAGCGCGCCGGTGGCGTCGAGGACCTTGCGGTGTTGCTGGAGCCGCTCCCACAGCACGTCGAGTCCGGCGCCGTCGCGGCCGCTGCAGGTCAGCACCGGGGGCGTCCACGCCGCGTCGGGGGCCTGCAACAGCCGTAGGGCGCCGGCGAGTTCGCGGGCGGCGGCGCGGGCGTCGGGTTCGTGCGGGCCGTCGGCCTTGTTGACGGCGATGACGTCGGCCAGCTCCAGGACGCCCTTCTTGATGCCCTGCAACTGGTCGCCGGTGCGGGCGAGGCTGAGCAGCAGGAAGGTGTCGACCATCCCGGCGACGGCGGTCTCGGACTGGCCGACTCCCACCGTCTCGATCAGGACCACGTCGTAGCCGGCGGCCTCCATCACCACCATGGACTCCCGGGTGGCCTTGGCGACGCCGCCCAGTGTCCCGGAGGTGGGCGAGGGGCGGACGAAGGCGTGCGGGTCGACGGCGAGGCGTTCCATCCGGGTCTTGTCGCCGAGGATGGAGCCGCCGGTGCGGCTGGACGTGGGGTCGACGGCGAGTACGGCGACCCGGTGGCCGAGCCCCGTGAGCATGGTGCCGAAGGAGTCGATGAAGGTCGACTTGCCGACACCGGGCACGCCGGTGATGCCCACCCGGACCGCGCCGCCCGCGTGCGGCAGCAGCCGTTGGAGCAACTGCTGCGCGAGCGCGCGGTGGTCGGGCCGGGTGGACTCGACGAGGGTGACGGCGCGCGCGATCCAGGCGCGCGAGCCGTCGAGGACACCCGTCACATAGCTGTCGAGGTCGATCGTCCGCGGAGGCATACGATCAAAATCTCACAGCTCGTGGCCGAGGTCGGCCGCCAGCGAGGTGAGCAGGTCGTAGGCGGCGTCCGGGATGACGGTGCCCGGCGGGAAGACCGCCGCCGCTCCCGCCTCGTACAGCGCGTCGAAGTCCTGCGGGGGGATCACCCCGCCGACCACGATGGTGATGTCCTCCCGGCCGGCCTCGGCGAGTGCGGTGCGCAGCGCGGGGACCAGGGTGAGGTGCCCGGCGGCGAGCGAGGAGACGCCGACGATGTGCACGTCCGCCTCGACGGCCTGGCGGGCGACCTCGTCGGGGGTCTGGAAGAGCGGGCCGACGTCCACGGTGAAGCCGAGGTCGGCGAAGGCGGTGGCGATCACCTTCTGGCCGCGGTCGTGGCCGTCCTGGCCCATCTTGGCGACCAGGATGCGCGGGCGCCGGCCTTCGGCCCGCTCGAACCGCTCGACCAGGTCGCGGGTGCGCTGGAGGGAGGCCGAGGGGCCCGCTTCGTCTCGGTACACACCGGAGATGGTACGGATCTGGCCGCTGTGCCGGCCGTACACCTTCTCCAGGGCGTCCGAGATCTCGCCGACGGTGGCCTTCGCCCGGGCCGCGTCGACGGCCAGGTGCAGCAGGTTGCCGTCGAGCGAGCCGCCGCGCTGCGGGCCGGCCTCGGCGGCCCGGGTGAGCGCGTTCAGCGCGTCCTGGCAGGCCGCCTCGTCGCGCTCCTCCCGGAGCCGGCGCAGCTTTTCGAGCTGGCGGGCGCGCACCGAGGAGTTGTCGACCTTGAGCACGTCGATCTGCTCGTCGCTGTCCACCCGGTACTTGTTGACGCCGATGACCGGCTGGCGGCCGGAGTCGATCCGGGCCTGGGTGCGGGCGGCGGCCTCCTCGACGCGCATCTTCGGGATGCCCGCGTCGATGGCCTTGGCCATGCCGCCGGCCGCCTCGACCTCCTGGATGTGCTGCCAGGCGCGGCGCGCCAGGTCGTGGGTGAGCTTCTCGACGTAGGCGGAGCCGCCCCACGGGTCGATGACCCGGCAGGTGCCGGACTCCTGCTGGAGCAGCAGCTGGGTGTTGCGGGCGATCCGGGCGGAGAAGTCGGTGGGCAGGGCCAGCGCCTCGTCGAGCGCGTTGGTGTGCAGCGACTGGGTGTGGCCCTGGGTGGCGGCCATCGCCTCCACACAGGTACGGGTCACGTTGTTGAACACGTCCTGGGCGGTGAGCGACCAGCCGGAGGTCTGCGAATGGGTGCGCAGCGACAGCGACTTGGCGTTCTTCGGGTCGAACTGCTTGACCAGCTTCGCCCACAGCAGCCGGGCCGCGCGCAGCTTGGCGACCTCCATGAAGAAGTTCATGCCGATCGCCCAGAAGAACGACAGCCGCGGCGCGAAGGCGTCCACGTCCAGGCCCACGTCCAGGCCCGCGCGCAGGTACTCCACCCCGTCGGCCAGGGTGTAGGCCAGCTCCAGGTCGGCGGTGGCCCCGGCCTCCTGGATGTGGTAGCCGGAGATGGAGATGGAGTTGTACCGGGGCATCTTCTGCGAGGTGTACGCGAAGATGTCCGAGATGATCCGCATCGACGGCTGCGGCGGGTAGATGTAGGTGTTGCGGACCATGAACTCCTTGAGGATGTCGTTCTGGATGGTCCCCGCCAGCTTCTCGGGTGCCACCCCCTGCTCCTCGGCGGCCACGATGTACAGGGCCAGGACGGGCAGGACGGCGCCGTTCATGGTCATCGACACCGACATCTTGTCCAGCGGGATGCCGTCGAAGAGTTGGCGCATGTCGTAGATCGAGTCGATCGCCACGCCCGCCATGCCGACGTCGCCGGTGACGCGCGGGTGGTCGCTGTCGTAGCCGCGGTGGGTCGGCAGGTCGAAGGCGACCGAGAGGCCCTTCTGGCCGGCCGCCAGGTTGCGGCGGTAGAAGGCGTTGGACTCCTCGGCGGTGGAGAAGCCCGCGTACTGGCGGACGGTCCACGGCTGGTTGACGTACATGGTCGGGTACGGCCCGCGCAGGTACGGGGCGATGCCCGGGTAGGTCTCCAGGAAGTCCAGGCCGGCCAGGTCCGCCGTGGTGTACAGCGGCTTGACGCCGATGCCCTCGGGGGTGTCCCAGACCAGTTCGTCGACGTCCTTGCCGGTGGACTGCCGCCAGGCGGCCCGCCACTGGCCGTCGGTGACGTCCCCGGAGGGATCCCCGTTCAGCCCGATTCCGGTGAAGTCGGGGATCATCGTGCCACTCCGATCTGGTCGAGCAGGGAGGTGAGGACGGCGATGGCGTCCCCGCCCGCGTGGATGAACTCGTCTACTCCTGCCGGGACTTCGCCGAGTCGACCGGCCAGCAGCACCCGTCGGGCTCCGGCCGCCTTCAGCGCGCCGGCGACGGTCTCGGCGTGCTCGCCGTACTGCGCGTCGCTGGAGCACAGGCAGGCGGCGGTGGCGCCGGAGGCGGTGAAGGCCTCGGCGAAGGCGGCCGGGTCGACGGACTCCAGCGAGGTCGTCGCGATGCCGCCGGCCTGGAACAGGTTGGCGGCGAAGGTGGTGCGCGCGGTGTGCGCGGAGGCGGTGCCGATTGAGGCCAGGAACAGCTTCGGCCGCTCGCCGGTGGCCGCGAGCTGCGCGTCCGAGCGGTCGCGCAGCGCCTCGTACGCCTCGGCGCGGCGCACCTGCGGCAGCCCGCCGCCCGGTGCGGCCGGGGCCGGTTCGCGGACCAGTGGCCGCTCCTCCAGGTGCGGGAACTCGCTGACGCCGGTGACGGGTTCGCGCCGCTTGGCGAGCTTGACGGAGCGCTCCGCCCAGGTCGCGGCGATCCGCTCGCGGACCGTCCCGTCGGTGAGCGCCGCCTGCTGGCCGCCGGCCCGCTCGATCTCCTGGAACCAGGCCCAGGCGGCCGCCGCCAGCTCCTCGCCCAGCTGCTCGACGTACCAGGAGCCGCCGGCCGGGTCGATCACCCGGGCGAGGTGGGACTCCTCCTGCAGGATCGACTGGGTGTTGCGGGCGATCCGGCGGGCGAAGGCGTCCGGCAGGCCGAGGGCGCTGTCGAAGGGCAGCACGGTGACGGCGTCGGCGCCGCCCACGCCGGCGGCGAGGCAGGCGACGGTGGTGCGCAGCATGTTCACCCACGGGTCGCGGGCGGTCATCATCACCCGGGAGGTGACGGCGTGCTGGCGCTGCGCCGAGGCCGCCGCAGAGGCCCCCGACACCTCGGCGACGCGGGACCAGAGGCGGCGCGCGGCACGGAACTTGGCGATGGTGAGGAACTGGTCGGCGTCGGCCGCGTAGCGGAATTCCAGCTGGCCGAGCGCGGCGTCCACGGACAGCCCGGCGGCGGTGAGTGCCCGCAGGTAGGCGACGCCGGTGGCGAGCGAGCAGCCCAGCTCCTGGGCGGGCGAGGCGCCGGCCTCGTGGTAGGGCAGGGCGTCCACGGTCAGCGCCCGGACGCCGGGGTACTCGGCGGCGCAGCGGGCGGCCAGTGCGGTGGCCTCGGCGAGCAGCGCGGTGGTGCGTCCGGTCTCGCCGGTGCGGGCCTGGAGGCCCAGCGGGTCGGCGCCGAGGTTGCCGGCGGCGGCGCCGGGGGAGACCTCGCGCTCCTCGTACAGGGCGAACAACTGCTCGGCGGCGGCGGTGAATTCGGGCCCGGCGTCGAGTGCCACGGCGGCCAGGTCGAGGTACACGCCGGTCAGCGTCTCGGGCAGGGCCGTGACGGGCAGGCCCGCGCCGCCGAGCTCCAGCCAGAGCGAGCCGACGCCGTTCTCCAGGTCGGCCAGGACCGCCTCGTTGGTGCGCCGGCGGTCCGGGTCGGCGTGCCGCTGGCGGACGTCCCAGCCGGCGACGGCCGCGCCCTGCGGCCGGCCGCCGCGGACGAACGGGGGGAAGCCGGGGTAGCCGGCTTCGGCCGGGGCGTCCTCGGCGGTGTACAGCGGGCGGGCACGCAGCCCGTCCGGGAGTTCGGTGGTGAGCGCCCGCTCGGCGGCGGCGCCGTCCGCGGGCTGCGCGCCGGACTTGCGCAGCACGCCCTCGACGAGCTGCTGCCACTGCTCGCGGTGTGCGGCCGGGAATTCGGCGGCGAGGGGGAGCCCTTCGGGCAGGACGTTCATGACCGCAGGTTAGCGCTCGTTCGCAGGCCCGCAGGAGGGGCGGCCCGTGTGACCTTTCCCTCGATTTGGCACGTTCTCAGCACTCCGGGCGGCGAGGAGTGCCGCGGACGGTGGCACCCGAGGTCAACGCCGGTGCCGGGGGCCACGATCGATCGCCCGGAACGGCCCGGAACAGGGGGATTGCGGAACCCCTCCACTCATCTATTAAGTTACTTCGAAGAAGGTGGGCGGGGACCGAACCCCCGTAGGTCCTCGCCCGCCTTCGCCGTCCCCTGCCGTCCCCCGAAGGAGAGCCCCCCGCCATGGGAAAGCGTCGCAAGCCCAGCCCCCCGAGCCGGGCCCGCATGGCGGTCCTCACCACGGCCATGGCCGGCGGCGCCGTCCTCGCCTCCGGCACCGCCCACGCCGAGCCCGCTCCCAACCTGGCCTCCGTCAAGGAGCAGGTGGACAAGCTCAACGAGGAGGCCGAGCAGGCCGTCGAGCAGTTCAACGGCTTCCAGGAGAAGCAGCAGAAGCTCCAGGGCGACGCCAGCAAGATCCAGGAGAAGGTCGCCCGCGGGCAGGAGGCGATGAACGAACTGCGCTCCCAGCTCGGCGCGGTGGCCGCCGACCAGTACCGCACCAACGGCATCGACCCGTCCTTCCAGCTGATGCTCGACTCCGACCCGGCCGCCTACCTGGAGCGCGCCTCGGTCCAGAACCACCTCGCCGACTCCCAGATATCCCTGCTCAAGCAGGCCCAGAACGAGCAGCGCAAGCTCGACCAGGACCGCGCCGAGGCCACCGCCACCCTGGCCCAGCTCGACTCCGTCGGCACCGAGCTGGGGGAGAAGAAGAAGCAGATCCAGGTCAAGCTCGCCCAGGCGCAGGGCATGCTCAACAAGCTGAGCGCCGAGGACCGCGCCAAGATCAACGCCCAGCAGAACGCCGAGAAGGCCAAGGCCGAGGCCCAGGCGGCGGCCGCCGCCGACCGGGCCTCCCGCTCCTCGGAGCGCCCGAACATGAACACCCCGGCGCCGCCCGCCAGCGGTCGCGCCGCCGCCGTCCTCCAGTTCGCCTACGCCCAGCTCGGCAAGCCCTACGGCTGGGGCGCGACCGGCCCCAACAGCTTCGACTGCTCCGGCCTCACCGGCGGCGCCTACCGCGCGGGCAACGTCAAGCTGCCCCGGATGTCCCAGGACCAGTGGAACAGCGGCTCCCGCGTCCAGCGTGCCGACCTCCAGCCCGGCGACCTGGTCTTCTTCTACCCCGACATCCACCACGTGGGCATCTACATCGGCGACGGCAAGATGATCCACGCCCCGCGCACCGGCAAGAACGTCGAGGTCCTCCCGATCAGCGCCATGCCGTACGTGGGCGCCGTCCGGCCGTAGCCGTAGTCCGTGGCTGCAGCTGTGTGCTGTGGCCGGCAGCCCGGCAGCCCGGCAGCCCGGCAGCCCGGCAGCCCGGCAGCCCGGCAGCCCGCTCCCGCCTCGGCGGGGGCGGGCCTTCGCGTTCTCCGGGGCCGCCATCTGGACATACTTGCCTCCGCAGTCTCCCCACACCCCCAGGGTCGTCACGGAGAGAGAGCACCATGGTTGACACGCCCGCGCCCACCACCCGCGAGGAGAACCCGTGAGCCTGCCCGAGACCGTCCAGCTGGCCCCCGCCCCGGTCGACTACGCCTACACCTTCGGCGGGCGCGCACCGCTCGTCACCGTGCAGCCCGGCACCATCGTCGAACTGACCACCGAGGACTGCTTCGGCGGCAAGGTGCGCGGCACCGGCGACCTGCCCAGCCAGGTGTGCGTCTTCCCCTACCTCAACCCGGTCACCGGGCCGATCGCGGTGGCGGGCGCGGAGCCCGGCGACGTCCTCGCGGTGCACTTCGTGGAGATCACCCCGGCCCGCGACTACGGCGTCTCCAGCACCTTCCCGCACTTCGGCGCGCTGACCGCGACCCACAGCACGGCGATGCTGCACCCGCCGCTGGAGGAGCGGGTCTGGGTCTACGACCTGGACCTCAAGGCGGGCGTCTGCCGATTCCGGGCCCGCAACAGCGACTTCACGGTGGACCTCCCGCTCGACCCGATGCACGGCACCGTCGGGGTCGCCCCGGCGGCCGGCGAGGTGCTGGCCTCGATCACGCCGGGCGCGCACGGCGGCAACCTGGACACCCCCGAGATGAGGGCCGGCACCACCGCCTACTTCGGGGTGAACGTCCCGGGCGGGCTGCTCGCCATCGGCGACGGCCACGCGCGCCAGGGGGAGGGGGAGGTGTGCGGGACGGCGGTGGAGGCGGCCATGCGCACCACCGTGATCGTCGACCTGGTCAAGGGCGGCGGACCGGCCTGGCCCCGGCTGGAGGACGACCGCTTCCTGATCAGCACCGGCTCCGCCCGCCCCCTGGAGGACGCGTTCCGGATCAGCCAGCACGACCTGGTCGGCTGGACCGGGCACCTGCTCGGCCTGGACCAGCTCGACGCCTACCAACTGGTCAGCCAGGCCGGGCTGGCGCCGGCCGCCAACGTCTGCGACACCAACTACACGATGGTCGCCAAGCTGCCGAAGAGCCTGCTCGGGCGGGTCCGCGCCTACGACGGCCTGCACGACCGCTTGCGCGAGACCGCCGAGGCGTACCTGCGGCACCGGTAGGGTCGGTCCGGGATCGTGACCGGGGGGCGGCGGACGCCCTACGGGTGCGGCGCGCAGGCCAGCAGGTACGGCAGCAGCGGGAGTGCCAGCACCACCATCCAGAAGGCCAGTTGGCGCCCGCGCCGACCGTGCCCCGGGCGGGCCAGCCGGCGGACCCGGGCCAGCACCCCGCTGGCGGCCGCCGCCAGCGCCCCGCCCGACGCGGCGCCCGTCGGGGCCCCGGACGTCGCCAGGGCGCAGAGCGCGGAGGCCAGTTCGCTGCGCGACACCCGCGCCAGCGCGGCGTCGTCGGCCGCCATCTCCAGCAGCAGCCCCACCTCCGCCCGCCCGTGTCGGGCCAGCGGCAGCGGGCCGAACAGCAGGGCGAAGGTGTCCGCCGGGAGCCGGAACAGGTGGTGGCGGCCGCGGATGTGCCCGTGCTCGTGCGCCACCGCCGCGGCCAACTGCCGTTCGTCCAGCAGCCGCAGCGCTCCGCGCGACAGGACCACCCGGGAGCTGCGGCCGGGCAGGCAGTAGACGGTCGGGTGGGCGTGCTCCAGGATCAGGGCGCCCCAGCGACCGTCCCGGACGGCGACCAGGTCCAGCATCGCCCGGTGCCGCCGGCGCGCCCGTCCGGCCCGGACGCCGACGGCCGTCACCACCGTGGCGATCGCGGCCCCGGCGGCGGCCAGCAGCCACCAGTCGTGGGTGTGCGGGGCGACGGGCCCGACCGGCTCGGGGTGCGGGAACAGTCCGACCAGCCCAGCCGGCTCGTGGGCGAACGGTTCCACCGCGTGGTGCGCCGCCAGCAGCAGTGCGACCAGGAAGGAGGCCATCAGGGCCAGCCAGAGCGCGGCGCCCGCCGCCGGGCGCGCCTGCAACCGGGCCGAGCCGGCCAGCCGGCGCGGCAGCAGGACCCCGGTCACGGCCAGGTGGAGGCCGAGCAGCGCGAGGGTCACTCGGCGTCCCGGGCCTTCACCTGTTTCAGCGCCGCCAGCAGCGCGGACGCCTCGTCGCTGCTCATCCCGTCGACGAAGTGCAGCAGCGCACCCGCCCGGTCCGGCGTGGTCTCCAGCGCCTGGCGCATCAGCTGTGCGGTGTACGCCTCCCGGGTGCAGGTCGGCTCGTACGCCCAGGCCCGGCCCACCTTGTCCCGGCGCAGCCAGCCCTTGGTGTGCAGGATGTCGGCCACCGTGGTGACGGTGGTGTACGCGACCGGCCGCTGACGCTGGAGGTCGTCCACCACCTCGCGTACGGTGGCGGGCCGGCCCCAGGACCACAGCCGGTCCATGATCTCGGCCTCCAGGTCGCCGAACCCGCGCAGCACCGCCGTTCTCTCCCTCGCCGACCCGCCGGCGCCCTTCGCCCGCTAGAACCCGCCCATGGTACGGCCCTCTCGCGTGTGGGTCGCCCGCGCACGCCGAAGCCCGCCCCCCATTTCGGAGGGCGGGCTTCGGTGTGCGCCGGGGGTCAGGACAGCCGCCGCCCCATCGGGATGCGGGAGCGGGTCAGCAGGGCGGCGAGCAGCCCCGCCAGCACCGGGAGCACCAGGACGACCAGCAGCAGCTGGCCCCAGGGGGCGGTGATCAGGGCCGGGTGGCCGCCGAACCCGCTCGCCCGGGACTTCAGCAGGCCCACCGCGGGGACGAAGCCGTTGACCGCCCCGAGCAGCGCCCCGAGCAGGGCGATCATCGCGCACTGCAGCCCCGCCATGGTGCGGCGGATCCGCGGCGGTGCGCCGACGGCGGCCAGGGTGGCCTGGTCCTGGCGGGAGTCGGCGGCGGCCAGGCCGGTGGCGATGCCGGCGGCGCCGAGGACGACCAGTCCGGCGAAGCCGCTGAGCGCCAGGGTGAGGGCGTCGCCGCGGGGCTGGAAGCCGCGCTCGACCTCCAGCTGGGCGGCCCGGTCGAGCCGGACCACGGAGGCCTCGGCACGCTGCTGGGCCTTGCGGTCGGGCGGGGTGGCGGGCACCCAGATCGCGCCGGTGGGCCTCGCGGCGAGCCCGGGCAGGAGCTTGGGCAGCGCCGAGGGCAGGATCAGGCCCTGGGCGAAGCGGGCGGCGTTCGGGTTCTCGACCAGGACGGCGTCGGCCGGGATTTCCTGGAGGTCGGGCTTGGGGACCTCGCCGGGCTGGAGCGGCGCTCCGGAGCTGCCGCGCAGTTGGAGCACCGCCCGGCCGTCGCCGGCGAGGAAGGCGCGGTCGAAGACCAGGATCTTCCCGGCGGCCAGGGCCTGTTCGGCGGCCGGGTCGTGGATGCCGAACTGGGTGCGGAGCATGGCGGCGTCCCCGGCGGCCAGGTGCGGCGGGCCGGACGCGGTGCGCCAGTTCACGGTGCCCTTGAGCTGGACGGTGCTGGAGCAGTTGGCACAGAACTGGTACACCGCTTCGCCGAGGTCGGCGCGCGGCCCCAGGTCGGTCAGCTGCTTGCCCACCTCGGCGCGCAGGCCGTCGAGTTGCGGTCCGTCGGCGGTGGAGAGGAGTTGCACGGCGCCGTACGGGGCCTGCGGCCGGTAGTCGCGGCGGTTCTCGGCGTCGGTGCTGGTGCTGTAGACGCCGATGGCGACGGCCCCGGCCACGGCGGCCATCACGGCGGCGACGGCCGGCGCGGTGCGCGAGCGGTGCCGGGCGGAGTCGCGCAGGGCGAGTCGGGGGCCGAGCGGCAGCCGCTTGGCGAGCCGGCCGAGCAGGGCGACGAGTGCGGGGGTGCAGGCGAGCAGGCCGAGTTCGGCGATGACGGAGCCGCCGAGCACGGTGAGCGTGCGGGTGTCGTAGGTGCTGACGACGGGTACGCCGCCGTGTTGCACCGCGCTCGCGCCGTACAGGGCCAGGGCGGCGCCGGCGGCGAGCAGCAGCACACCGAGCACGGTGACCCAGCGGTTCGGGGCCTGGACGGTGTCCCGGCCGGTGAGTCCGGCGGTGACGCTGCTGCGGGCGGCCTGCCGGGCGGGCAGTGCGGCCGCGAGGAGCGCCGTGAGCAGGCCGATCCCGCCGATCGCGAGCAGGTCCAGTGGCGGCAGGGCGAAGTGCCCGAAGCGGGCGCCGCCGGCCCGTTCGATCCACGGGCGCAGCCCGGCGACGAGGCCGCCGCCGAGGACCACGCCGACCACGGCCCCGGCCGTGCCGAGGACGAGGGCGCCGCCGAGCACCACCGCGCCGACGTGCGTCCGCCGGCCGCCGGCGGCGCCGAGCAGTGCGAGCTGGCGGCGGGAGCGGCGGGCGCCGACCGCGAAGGCGGGGCCGGCGAGCAGGGCGACCTCCAGCAGGCCCATGCCGGTGACGGTGGCCACCACGACCTTGGTGTTGTCGTCGGCGGAGGGGCCGAAGGAGCGGTAGGCGTCCCGGTAGTAGGGGACGGCGGCGCGCGGCGGCGGGGCGAGCGCGACCGAGCGGGCGGTGAGGGTGTAGCCGTGGGCGTTGAACTCCTGGACCTTGGCCCAGTCGAGGGTGGCCCCGGCGGGGAGCCGGACCAGCCAGGCGCCGCGTTCGGGCTCCGGCGCTGCCGCGGCCGGGCTGCCGGGAGGCGTGGCGGCGGCGAGCTGGCTCAGCAACGCGCCCGGCTGGGCGACGAGTTCGACCCGGCGGAGGTCGTCCGGGTGCTCGACGACGCCGGTGATGGTGAAGGTGGTCCGCTCCAGGCCGGGAAAGGTGGTGGTGCCGCCGACGGCCAGCCCGGAGTTGTCGAGGAAGGCCCGGGTGGCGGCCAGTTCGCGCGGGCCGCCCGGGGCGTGGCCGTCGACCAGGTCGAGCCGGCCGTGCCAGAGCGGGTCGGCGAGGTCGGCCTCGGTGGTGAGGGCGCGGACCAGGCCTTCGGGGGAGGTCGCGCCGGTCTCCGGGCCCTGCCGGGCGGAGGTGAGCACGCTGCCCGGCGGCAGCAGCCCGGTGACCAGGGCGACGGGGTCGGTGCCGGCGCCCTTCTGCTGCTCGGCCGTGGGCGGCTGCCCGGGGCGGGGCTGGACCGCGAAGGCGCCGTCCTCGGCGACCGGGGCCTGCTCGACGGTCCGGCCGGGGGCGAGCGACGTGACCAGGGCGTCCGCCCCGCCCAGCACCCGTTCGACCCGTTCGGCCGGGGTGAGCTGCCCGCTGCGGTGGACGACGTCTGCGCCGGTGACGCCGAGGACGGGCAGCGCGATCATGGCGACGATCAGGGCGCTGCGGCCCTTGGCGCGCAGCGCGTCGCGGCGGGCGATGCGCAGGGCGACCTTCCAGGCGCCGAGTCTCATCGGGTCACCTCGCCGAAGCCGCCGGCCGCGTGGCCGAAGTCGCCGGACGTGTGGCCGGTGCCGGTGGTCGAGTGCCCGGCCCCGTCGGCCGCGTGGCCGTAGCCGTCGGCCGGGGCGCTGAGCGGCTCGCCGGTCAGTCGGCGCTTGCCGGTGCGCCGCCCGTGGCTCTCGGAGTCGACCGCGCCGTCCTTCAGGTGGACCACCCGGTCCGCCCAACTGGCGTGCGCGGCCTCGTGGGTGACCATCATCGCGGCGGCCCCGGCGTCGCAGCGGGCGCGCAGCACGGCGAGCACGGCCTCGCCGGTGGCGGAGTCGAGGGCGCCGGTCGGTTCGTCGGCGAGGACGAGCCGGCGCTCGCCGATCAGCGCGCGGGCGATGGCGACGCGCTGCTGCTGGCCGCCGGACATGTCGTCGGGGAAGCGGTCGGCGAGTTCCCCGATGCCGAGTTCCTCCAGGGCGGCGAGTGCCTCGCGGCGGGCGGTGCGTCCGGAGACTCCGTCGAGTTCGCGGGGGAGCGAGATGTTCTCGGCGGCGGTGAGGGCGGGGATCAGGTTGTAGTCCTGGAAGACGTACCCGATGGAGCGCCGCCGAAGGTCGGCGAGCCGGCCGCGGCTGAGGCCGCCGAGGGCCACGCCCTCGACCAGGATCTCGCCCTCGCTGGGCGCGTCGAGTCCGCCGGCCAGGGTCAGCAGGGTGGACTTCCCGGAGCCGGACGGGCCCATGACGGCGACGAACTCGCCGGGGTGGACGGCCAGTTCGACGCCGCGCAGGGCGTGTACCTCGGCGGCGCCCCGCCCGTGCACCCGGGTGACGTTGGCCAGGTGCAGGACGGGTGCGGATCGGGTCGGATCGCTGTGGGACACACTTCCCCCTCGTGAGCTGTTGAGCTGCATATGTCGGTGAACTATATATGCCGGATGGGGGTGCACGTCGAGGGGTGGGTTTGGTCAAGCTTCTACAAAGCTGTCGAAGTTCGGTCGGGACGCCGCTATCCGGGTGAAAGGGAGGGTCTATGCTTGACGAGGTTTGAAGAAGGCACCTCGTTCGGTGAGGCTTCTTCACGGACACAGGCCACTGATCCGACGACGTCGAGAGACGCCCAGGGTTAGGACAGATCTTCCCGACCTAAGGGTTGATCCGAAGTGGCTTCCGGCCCGACCGGGCTGGACACGCCGTGGAGTGCCAAAGCTCTGACGAGTTGGGGTGTGCCGGTCCCGTAGGGCTGGTCCGCTCCTTGCCGTGTCGCGATGCGGTGCACAGACGGTGCACCCCCGACCGGGAGGAGGCGAGAGACATGGACTGCGATAGTCCGGGCCATAGTCGCCCCTACCCCCGCATGCTCTCGATCACCTCTGGCACGCGGTAACAACCTTCCCTGCGCGTTCACCTGACGCTGCGTCATGCGCTCAACCGCGCCCCGACGCACGACGTCTGACGCTCCGTCATGCCCTCACGGCCGCCGCCGCTCAGCGCCGCCGTGCGGTCCGACGCCGTGCGCTCGCAGGGAGGATCGCTGCTGCGTGCCCCCTGTCGCCCCCTCAAGGAAGGGGGCAGGGAGGCCCTGCCATGACCAACGTGATGCTGGACCCGAAGGTCCCCACCACCACCACCCGCACCGCCGTGCTCGACGACGCCCACGTCGGCGACATCAGGGGTGCGCTCGGCACCATCCGGCTCGACGACACCACGCCGCGCCACGGCCTGTCCGCAAGACTCAAGACCCTGCTGGCGATCGTCGGCCCCGGCCTGATCGTGATGGTCGGCGACAACGACGCGGGCGCCTTCTCGACGTACGGGCAGGCGGGGCAGAACTACGGCACGCAGCTGCTGTGGACGCTGCTGATGCTGGTCCCGGTGCTGTACGTGAACCAGGAGATGGTGCTGCGCCTGGGAGCCGTCACCGGTGTCGGGCACGCCCGGCTGATCCTGGAGCGCTTCGGGAAGTTCTGGGGTGCGTTCAGCGTCATCGACCTGTTCCTGCTGAACGCGCTGACGCTGGTCACGGAGTTCATCGGCGTCACCCTGGCGGCCGGGTACCTCGGGCTGCCGAAGGTGGCCGCGGTGGTGCTGGCGGCGGTGGTGATCATCGCCTCGGCGTTCACCGGCTCGTTCCGGCGTTTCGAGCGCGTCGCCGTCACGCTGTGCGTGGGTTCGCTGCTGCTGGTGCCGATCTACTTCATGGTCCACCCGAAGACCTCGCAGATGGCGCACGACTTCGTGGTGCCGAGCATGCCGGGCGGCTCCGGCCAGCTGGCGGCCGTGATGCTGGTGATCGTCTCCATCGTGGGCACCACCGTCGCCCCGTGGCAGCTGTTCTTCCAGCAGTCGTACGTCATCGACAA